>NZ_JASOPB010000079.1:0-289 GCF_030218125.1 Haemophilus sp. UMB1048 | reverse complement strand
CGTGGTTCACTGTACAACACGCTTGCGTTTTAAATTAAAAGATGAAAAAAAGGCTAATGATGATGCCTTAAAAGATACTGATGGTGTTGTTACAGTTGTTAAAGCTGGTGGACAATATCAGGTAGTTATTGGTAATGAAGTTGCTGACGTATATGAAGCAGTCTTAAAAGAAGGTGGCTTTTCTGGTGGCGGTCAAGTTGCTGATGACGATTTAGATGATAGCAATATGAGTTTAATGGATAAAGCTATCGATCTTATTTCAGGTATCTTTACTCCAATTTTAGGGCCA
>NZ_JASOPB010000078.1:0-290 GCF_030218125.1 Haemophilus sp. UMB1048 | reverse complement strand
CTCGAGAGTGAGCACACCCTTACTCGTAGTAGTTCACGATAACGGTGTACCCGTCATGAGTGAGCTGCTTGTAGAGTTGCGCGTGGAAGGCGATGTATTCACCGTAAGACTGCTCGCTGGTCTCATTATTTTTCTTGTATTGGGTGCTGCTTCGCCATAATGTCAGGGTGATAGGCTGATCTATAGGTGTTGTTGCCGTGTATTCGTTGATTGTCAGTTTTATGGCTTCGTTGTACATGACCAGTTTCAATCGCATCGCTGCAGCGACATCGTCGGGGATGGCGTATTTA
>NZ_JASOPB010000077.1:0-291 GCF_030218125.1 Haemophilus sp. UMB1048 | reverse complement strand
GCGGGTTTAACGCCGATTGAGGCCAACGGTTATCTCGATTTTTTTATCGACCGACCGCTGGGACTGAAAGGTTATATTCTCAATCTCACCATTCGCGGTCAGGGGGTGGTGAAAAATCAGGGACGAGAATTTGTCTGCCGACCGGGTGATATTTTGCTGTTCCCGCCTGGAGAGATTCATCACTACGGTCGTCATTCGGAGGCTCACGAATGGTATCACCAGTGGTTTTACTTTCGTCCGCGCGCCTACTGGCATGAATGGCTTAACTGGCCGTCGATATTTGCCAATACC
>NZ_JASOPB010000076.1:0-291 GCF_030218125.1 Haemophilus sp. UMB1048 | reverse complement strand
CCTTAACAGAGCATGGTGCAGCACCACACGCGAGCATTAACAATGCAAGGTGCAGCAAATGAATATTAGCACAGCCTTTAAGCCGTTTGAAGCCGATTATACCGCCTCTTATGGCGTGTACCTGTCCCCCGTGGGAGCCGGAAAGAAAGCGCCCGTTGCTGTGGAGCAACACGGATTGTTTACCATCAACAATCCGCAAACGTGGTTAACGCTTGAGGCGGCAGAGGCACACCGTAAAAAGCTGGAAGCCCTGCCAGAGATAGCAGCCAACTTTAAAGCCGTAATAGCTCG
>NZ_JASOPB010000075.1:0-292 GCF_030218125.1 Haemophilus sp. UMB1048 | reverse complement strand
TTAGCAGGAGCAGAAATAAGAACCTTCTTAGCACCTGCGTTCAAGTGAGCCTGGGACTTTTCTGCAGAAGTGTAGAAACCGGTGCATTCGAGAACGAATTCAACGCCGTCGTTCTTAACCCATGGAATGTTATTTGCGTCTTTTTCGGCGTAAACCTTATAAGTCTTGCCATCTACAACGATTGCGTCTTCGGTGGAGGTAACCTCAACTGGGGTGCCGTCGTCGTGGCGGAAAGTGCCATGAGTGCTGTCGTACTTAAGCAAGTAAGCAAGCATCGAAGGAGTGGTCAGAT
>NZ_JASOPB010000074.1:0-292 GCF_030218125.1 Haemophilus sp. UMB1048 | reverse complement strand
TTCAGCAATTGTGCCCTCATCTTTAATAAATTCTGAATCATCCAAATCATGTAATGTTTTTCCCAAGAATTTTGCGTTTTGCCAGAGACTATCTAACATCCGCCAAATGTTATCACCTCCAGAAAAGCCCTCTTTCAGTCCGTTAATGGCATCAATCACGCCATCAAGATAACCGTCCAAATTAGCCACAAAGGACAGGATGATCGCCATCCTCATAATGTCCCACATTGTGTCTTCCACTGGCGTGGAGAGCTTGCCAGCTAAGGTCTGGTATCCTCGCCATATGATGTAG
>NZ_JASOPB010000073.1:0-293 GCF_030218125.1 Haemophilus sp. UMB1048 | reverse complement strand
CCGGCGTGCCGCTCGGGGCGACGCGCGGATAGCCGTCGGCATAACCGCAGGCGACAATGCCGATGCGCTGTTCACCTGCGGCCTGATACAACCCACCATAGCCCACCCGTTCGCCGCTTTTCAGCGTCTGTACGGCAATCACCTCACTACTAAGGGTCATCGCCGGTTTCAGGCCGCTATTGGCAATATCCCGCCACTGGCCCGACGGCGATGCGCCATACAGCACAATTCCCGGACGCACCCAATCAAAGTGCGCTTCCGGATGCCACAACGTGGCCGCTGAGTTCGACAAC
>NZ_JASOPB010000072.1:0-293 GCF_030218125.1 Haemophilus sp. UMB1048 | reverse complement strand
TATCACCCGGCTGAAACTCCGTAATAGATGGGTTAGCGTCCGTATGAGCGCAACCAGCAAGAATGGAAGCAGACAAAGCAACAGCAATTAATTTTTTCATTTATATAACCTTAGTTTGTATTTTCTACCACGACACCACCAGCAGAGCGCAAATAATCGCAAGCCTCAGCAGGTGAGATTTTAAATAACTCTGTAGCACCCTCAAAACCTCGCATCATTGAACGATACGCGGCAAAGTGTTTATGTGCTTTTTGCTCCTCTCTGTATGTCGTCAATCCGTAGCCGTCACCAAA
>NZ_JASOPB010000071.1:0-294 GCF_030218125.1 Haemophilus sp. UMB1048 | reverse complement strand
CCAGCGCCTCCGGCTCCCAGCACCAGTTTTCCATAAACTGGCTCGGCAGTTCGACCGCATCCCACGGCACCCCACTGATCCCGGAAACACCAGCGGTTTCAATGCGGGTCAGCATATGGTGCAGGCCGTGACCGAACTCGTGGAACAGGGTGATCACTTCGTCATGGGTAAACAGCGCCGGTTTACCATTTACCGGGCGGTTGAAGTTGCAGGTCAGATACGCGACCGGTTTTTGCAGCGAACCGTCGGCTTTACGCATCTGGCCTACGCAGTCATCCATCCACGCCCCGCCGC
>NZ_JASOPB010000070.1:0-295 GCF_030218125.1 Haemophilus sp. UMB1048 | reverse complement strand
CCACAGACCCACACAGCCCGCAGTACCGATGATACCGGCAACCAGAGAGTCGGTTTTTTTCAGGAACGGGATGAAGTTACCCAGCAGGTCTTGCAGCATAAAGCGGCCAGAACGGGTACCCGCATCCAGCGCGGTGAGGATAAACAGCGCTTCAAACAGGATACCGAAGTGGTACCAGAAGCCCATATCCGCCATCGGGATGATTTTATGGAACACATGGGCGATACCAACGGCTAGCGTCGGCGCGCCGCCGGCGCGGTTCAGGACTGAAGGTTCGCCGATATCTTTCGCTGTC
>NZ_JASOPB010000006.1:0-180273 GCF_030218125.1 Haemophilus sp. UMB1048 | reverse complement strand
GATTAGCTCAGTTGGGAGAGCACCTCCCTTACAAGGAGGGGGTCACTGGTTCGAGACCGGTATCGCCCACCACTTTTCTTAAAGTCCTTTTTAAAATTAGTTAAATTCACATTATTTCTGTTTTATCTTATAAATAAAAACGGCCACAAAACGTTTTGTTTTATGACCGCACTTCTATCTAATTTTAGGATTAAACTGGCTCTAAACCTAACACTTTGCGTCCATTAATACTCGCAATATCAACCATTGCATCAAGATGTGGGAAACGACAGCCCGCAGCAAGCAAGCTTAGTTCTTGCCATAAATCTCCTTCACAAAGTGGCACCATGTAATCACAGATATTATCCGTACCTAACGCGACTGTAATTCCTTCTGGAATCATTTCATCTGCAGGTGTCAAGGCATTATGGAAAGGCATCAAATCTTCTTTTCGGTTACTATCAATCCACGCCATTGGACAAGCAATCATCATCATTTTTGCCTGACGCATTTTTTCATAAAGCTTATAGCGGTATTCTCTGCTATGCGCACCAATGGAAATACCATGGATCGCCACGACTCTACCTTCCATACCATGTTCGATGGTCTTATCGCAAAGCTGTTCGGTTTCTTTTTCTTTCGGGGAGTTAAATTGGTCCACATGCACATGACACATAATGCCGCGAGACTTAGCCGCATCAAGCAGAATATCCATTGCTTCAAGGCCGCGCCCATAATCAAGCTCATCGCGATAAGGTAAACCACCAATCATATCCACCATATCAGAGCCAATATCAAACCATTTGCGTGCTTCTGGCTCAATCACCCCTTTTAAGGTCTGATTCGCAAATTTCAAAATAATGTCATGCTTATAGACTTCGCGCGCTTTGTGTGCAGCAATAATGGCTCGATCTTCACAAATTGGGTCAATATCCACAAAAGTACCAAATGCGGTCACCCCTTGGGAAATCATCAGCTCAATCGATTGACAGAAACGGGCATAATAATCATCAACACTGGATGTACGTTTAACTTCATCCACTAAATCCCATTTTTGTTGAAGATTACTATTGTGATAAATGCCAATTTTTTCGGGTGTCATTGTAAAAGCACGATCTGCGTGAGCATGGGCATTAACCCAACCACCTTTTTTAATGATTTCGTCTCGAATAAACGTTTTAAAGCTACGAACGTGATTTCTCATAATAACTCCGCCAAAAAAGAAAGGAAAAGAGAGACGAGAAGTGTATTAATTGAAAAGCAAACCCAATAAGGATCTGATCTATTGTGAATTGTTTACAATGTTATGAAAAATTCGCAGATTTTAATTAATAACATCTTTTCAGTCTTTCAACTGAGTGCAAAGTATAAAATTTTAAGCGCAAAAAAGCTATCTATTTATTGATAAAAGAACGCTCTTGTTTGAAAACGTCTAAGAACAACCCGAGCGGTGGGCGGCTAGAAGATTGCTCAGTATAAGTGCGGTCAAATTTCTTATAGTTTCCTTTTCGATCAATATGATACTGTGTGCCATCCGGCTGAATAATAACATTCCAACGGAAATTTGATGCCAACACCCAAGGATCGCCATTAAGCTCAAATAAATTGCGACCTTGTGCATAATCAGAAACCGGATTTTTCACTTTAAAGATCGATGACATCAATGCTGGCAATAAATCGGTATGGCTTGTTAATTTTGTTACTTCTTGTACCGGCAAATCTTTCCAATAAACAATAAATGGCACTTGGATTTCATCACGACCAAAATAGTTTTCTTGTGCTTTTTCATCCAGTTTATTAAATGTTATACCATGCTCTGCTGTAATAATGACAATCGTATTATCTAAAGAAACTGATGCTAAAGTGTCATCAATTTGTTGATCAATCTCTGCAAGCGATTTGGTGTAATTTTCTTCCGTTTGATCCGCAATATCTAAATCCACATAAGCAAACCAAGGCTTATCCTCTTTTAAGAGAGATAAAACACCATTTATCGCTTCTTTTGGCGAAGAGGCTTTCACTTTAGGTAATTTCACATTACGGAACAAGGCTTGTTTAAATAAGCTGTCTTTAAATGCTGTAGATGAATAAGCGACAAATTGATATTTCTCATCTTGTAGCTTTTTAATTAATACCGATGGTGTGTGATTACTCAAAATACTGTCCGTATAATTTGCATTCAGCCCATAGAATAAACCTACTAAGCCAGCATTATTCGTATTGCCGCTGCTGTAATGATTCGTAAATTGAGTCGAACTTGTAGCAAACTCAAACAATTTAGGCATTTTCTCGCTCGTTAGCGCATCATAACGTAAGCCTGAAACGGTAATCACGAGAATGTTTGGTTTGTTCTCAACTTGCTCAAACTGAAGATCTTTTTTTGGATAATCAATTTTTAATGCATCCAAACGCCCTTCTTGCTCTAAGCGCTGAGAGTATGTTTCCGCATTAATAAATCCTTGTTTTTCCAAAAAGGTTCGAGCAGTCATTGGATAAGAAAGTGGGAAATTTGAGCGTTGCATGGTAATCGGACGATATAAAAATGCGTCCGCCCAAGCGTAAATTAAGTGTGTAGCCACAAAAGTAGATGTCAGCACTAATCCGACTTTCTTTAGCCATTTCTGACGCTCTAAACTACGTAATTTTTCCCAACTCCAACGGGAGAAAAGCATTTGGATGAGTAAAATAATCGGCATCGGTGCAAAGAAAATTTGCCAATCTCGTGAAAGCTCACCCTTTTCAGGGTTAACTAATAAATTCCAAACGATAGAAGAAAGGTGGATATTGAAGCGATTAAAAACTTCCGTATCAAACAGTAATAAAGTGGTGCAAATTGTCGCGATAATCACCGTTAACCCACGGAAAGTGCGGTGATTTTTGACGATAAAACTCAGCGGGAAAATAACTAGCAAATACAAGGCAAAAACACAAAAACTGAAATGACCTAATAAGCTGATAAAGAAATAAATTTTGCCGAGTAAGGTGTCTGGCCAGTCAATGAGAAAGGCGTAACGACTGCCAATAAGGATTGCAATGATAATGTTAAAAAAAGCAAACCAATGCCCCCACGAAATTTTTCGTGAGGTTTCTTCACGGTATTCACGTCCGTTGAATTTGCTTTTTTTAAACCACCACATTTTACTTTGTTTTCACCGAATTCATCAGAGAGTTAGCAAAGGCTTGTGCTAATGCTTCACGCTGTGCAGCTGGCACGCTAGTGGTTAATAAATTACTAGCCATATTACCTAAAGCGATAAGAGAAAGATCAACGGGTGCTTTGTGAGTTTCAAGCACGCTAATCATATCGTTAATGATGGCATTAACTTGCCCATCGGAATACTTTGAATGTTGAGCCATTTGGAATGTTTAAGCCTGTTCTAAATACAAAAAAACTTCTCATATCATACCCGATAATTTGCTCAATCTGAATAATTTCTTTTTTCTTGCATAAAAAGTGCGGTTATAATTTAAGGCAAATTTTACAAAGGAAAAAATTATGAGCATTACGGTTAATCAAATCGTGCTACATCAATTAGTTAAGCACGCTGAAAATGAAACCACTACGATGGAAAGCGTGTTGCGTGATGAACTTCTCACCATTACGCCTGAAGTCGAACAAATGATGTTGCAATTACATCAAGGTTATCAAAATAAAGGTAAAGCATTTGGTGTCTTCCAAGAGAACTCTATTTTTGCACAAGATCTGAATCGTTTATTAGAAAATGAAATCAACTTTTTAAATTTCAGCCAACAATCCACGAAATTATTAGCGCAAGAATTAGGCAAATATAATTTTGCAGACAGCGGTACCCTTATCCTATGCCAATATAATTTTTTAGCGACGGATTACCTATTCATCGCACTATTAGATAGTCGTATCAGCATGTTAGTTGACGAAAATCTTGAAATTCACCGTACAGAATACTTAGATATCACACAATTTGATATTGCGGCACGTATCAACTTAACGGATTTACAAGTAAATGCAAACTCAAACCGCTACCTTACCTTCATTAAAGGTCGTGTTGGCCGTAAAATTAGTGACTTCTTTATGGATTTCTTGGGTGCAGAAGAAGGGTTAAATCCACAAGTTCAAAATCAATGCTTATTACAAGCAGTCAGTGACTACTGTGAACAAGGTGAACTAAATAAAGAACAAACCCAAGCAGTCAAAAAACAGGTATTTGAATACTGTAAAGGTCAATTAGCAAGCGGCGACGAGATCGCATTAACTGAACTTTCAGCTAATTTGCCGACTCTAAACGAGCGCCCTTTTGTCACCTTTACAGAAGAGCAAGATTACGGCTTGGAAGAAACGATTCCACCAGTACGTTCAGCCTTAAAAACATTAACGAAATTTTCAGGTTCCGGTAAAGGGGTGACATTAAGTTTTGATGCGGATTTATTGAATAACCGTATTGAATGGGATCCACTTACAGATACTTTAACAATCAAAGGGATACCACCAAATTTGAAAGTTCAACTTCAAAAAGCATTAAAGTGCGATAATTAATTTGGCAAGATCATAAAGTTTCGGTATCATTTGACATAACTTTGCAGTAAAAGGTAAAAAATATGCAATTAAAAACATTTTTAGGTGCAGTTGTTTTGGCATTAAGCTTAACTTCTTGTTCAACTGTACAAAAAGTCGTTTATCGTATTGATGTACCACAAGGTAACTATTTAGAAGCGGCCACTGTGGCACAAGTAAAACCTGGCATGACAGCCCAACAAGTACAATATTTACTTGGCACACCGGTTTTAATTGATCCTTATAGTAACTTAACTTGGTATTACGTGTTCTTACAACAACACTCTTACCAAAAACCTGAACAGCACACATTTACAGTGAAATTCGATCAAAACGGTTTAGTGAGCAGTGCAGAATTAGATAAGCCATTACCTGAAGTGGCAAAACAAGACGAAAATAATACCATTATCAGCACACCTGAAAATGCAGGTAAGAAAAGCTGGTGGAAATTCTGGTAGTCATAAAAAAACAATACCTGCTTGTCATATCAAGCAGGTTCGTTGTATTACAAGGGAATAAAGATGTCAAAAATTCTATTAGTTGATGATGATATTGAACTAACAGATTTACTTGCAGAAGTTTTACGATTGACTGGTTTTGAAGTCGAAGTCGCGAATAATGGTCAAGAAGCATTAGACAAGTTAAATTCAAGTCACCAATTAGTCTTATTGGATGTTATGATGCCTGTATTAAACGGTATTGAAACACTCAAGAAAATTCGTCAAACATCAAACGTCCCTGTAATGATGCTTACTGCGCGTGGTGAAGAAATCGATCGTGTGCTGGGCTTAGAACTTGGTGCCGATGACTATTTACCAAAACCATTTAACGATCGTGAGTTGGTTGCCCGCATTAAAGCTATTTTACGCCGTGTTAGCCCATCAGAAAGTTCTCAAAAGTCGACCGCACTTTCATCAGAAGAAAATACGTTAGAATTTGCGGGTTTAGTGCTTCATTTGGGTCTTCAACAAGCCTCTTATAAAGGTCAAGATCTCGGTTTAACTGGCTCTGAATTTGCCCTACTTCATAAACTTGTGCTTCGCCCTGGACAAATTGTCTCGCGTGAAGAATTAAGTATGAATGTGCTTGGCAAACACCTTTCTCCTTTCGATCGCTCGATTGATATGCATATGTCAAACTTGCGCAAAAAACTTCCAGAAAGAGACAATGGCTTACCATGGCTGAAAACGCTACGTGGTCGTGGTTACTTATTGGTTTGTGAATAATGCTTATTAAGAAATTTAGCTTAAATCAGCTCACTATACGCACATTCACTGTCTTTTGGTTGGCATTCTTTGCCATGACCGCGCTTTTAGTCGCACTCCCTTATTTTGATAGCCGCTTATACTCAGATTTAAATCAAAATGAAATATCGAGCTATCAAAAGAAACTCGTTGAATCAATTCGTAACAATAGAATCAATGGTATTCTCGCAGGCGTTCCTGTGCTTCCAACTGATAAATTCGACTCTGCTCGCCCAGTCATCATGACGCCTGAAAAAGAAATCTTCGGCGCTTTAGGCGAAGAAAGAATACATATTGCTCAGTTTGCCCAAGAATCAAGTAACTTCGCCCAGCCACAACGCAAAACGTTTAAAGATATTCAAATTGCAGGACCTTTTAAAGTCTATATTGGTGATTCCGACCAAGCATCCGAATTATTCTTTGTGTCTCGAGCAAATGGCCAACAAGAAATTTTACGTTATATGCTTGATCACCCTTGGATCTTGCTGCTCTTAACGTTAATTATCACGACTCCTTTGCTTTGGTGGTTCACTCATACCATCGTCAAACCGATTACCAATTTGCAAAAAGCCGCTAATAGCGTGGCTTTGGGGCACTTCAAAGTTGATAATGAGTTAGCGAATCATGGCCCATCAGAATTGCGAGAAGTCGGTCAAAGTTTTAACAAAATGTCAATTGCGATTGATAATCTAATTTCAAACCAACACAATCTACTTTCGTCCATCTCGCATGAATTAAAAACACCATTAACGCGTTTACAACTTTCTACTGCACTGGTTCGTCATCAAACGGGTGATATTGAACCGGTAAAACGTATTGAAAAAGAAATACAACGAATGGATAAAATGATCAGTGAATTGCTGCTCATTTCCCGTCAACAAATGCATTCTCAAATGGAGCACAATTTATTTTCTATTGATCAACTCTGGGACGATGTCATAAAGGATGCTCTATTTGAAGCTGAGCAACGAAAAATAACTTGTGATGTGAATATCTCTATCTTACATCCTGAAAAACACATGATTTATGGCAACCTAAGCTTACTCACCAGTGCAATTGAAAACATTGTTCGTAATGCATTGAAATACACTAAAGACCGTATTTTCCTAACTATTAACTTACAAAAAAATGAACAGGATGAGAACTGCCTACAAATTCGAGTGGATGATAATGGCTTAGGCTTACCACCTGAAGAGTTTGATAAAATCTTTAAGCCATTTTATCGTGTAGATGAAACCCGAACACGGGCCACTGGTGGAACAGGGTTGGGATTAACCATTGTTTATAACGTAGTTAATGAGCACCATGGAAAAGTATGGGCTGAATCCAGTAATTTAGGTGGACTTGCCGTCACGATTCAACTTCCAGTATGGAAACAAAGTTAGTTCAAACAAAAGGCGATATTTTCATATCGCCTTTTTCTTATTTAATTTTCATCCGTTTTAATCGCAGTGCATTTGACAGTACAGAAAGCGAACTCATCGCCATGGCTGCACCGGCCAGGACAGGACTTAAGTAGCCCAATGCGGCAAGTGGAATACCTAACACATTGTAAATTAAAGCAAAGAATAAGTTTTGCTTAATATTCTTTAATGTCGCACGAGAAATCATTAATCCATCGACTAACTGATCCACCGAATGCTGCATGAGTGTCGCCGATGCAGTTTGTTCTGCAACATCAGAACCCGATTTCATCGCAAAGCTTACGTTAGCCATTGCTAATGCGGGTGCATCATTCACACCATCACCAACCATTGCGACCACTTTGCCTTGCTGACGTAATCTCTCAATATAAGTCGCTTTGTCACGTGGACTGCAATTACCCTGTGCAGTTTTCACACCTACTTGCTGGGCAACATAATCAACGACAGATTGTTGATCACCACTCATCATCACCACATCAATATTATGTTGATGTAAGCGTTGAATCGCTTGCAAACTATCCTCTTTTAGACTGTCTGCTAATGCAAAAGCACCGATTGGACTGTTATCTACAGATACCGCAACAATACTCGCGATTTGCCAAATTTGAGGCATATTATCTGGTAAGGTTAATTCACAATAAGTCGGCTTACCGACTTTAACCAAACCTATTCCGTCAACATGAGCAGAAATCCCCTGCCCCACTTCAGAATGAACCGAAAGTGCGGTCGGAATTTCAAGTGATTTTTCCTGTGCAGCCAGGACTATCGCTTTAGCTAAAGGGTGATTGGCATTTTGCTCAACGGAAGCCGCAATGCGATATAAATCTTCCTCAGAATAGATCGCACTTTGTGGTTGCCAAACAGCGGCAATTTTGAGTTCTCCTTGAGTTATCGTTCCTGTTTTATCTAATACCACCGTATCCACATGCGCTGCCTCTTCCATGGATGCTGCATCTTTAAACCAAATCCCTGCATTGACTGCTTTCCCCATTCCCACCATTATGGCAGCAGGTGTAGCAAGCCCTAACGCACAAGGACAAGCGATAACTAACACGGCAACCGCATGAATTAAAGCGGTAACCCAATCACCTTTTATCCACCAGGTTGCTCCAAATGTTATCGCGGAAATCAATAACACGGCTGGCACAAATACAGCAGCAACTTTATCGGCAAAACGAGCAATCGGTGCTTTTGTACCTTGCGCCTCGGAAAGCGCTTTCATCATATCGCCCAATAGCGTTTGCTGTCCGAGTTGATTAGCTCGATAAATAAGACTACCTTGTGTCACCATTGCCCCTGCAAGCACAGGGCTTTGAGACATTTTTTCTAATGGGTGAGATTCACCGGTTAAATGACTCTCATCGCACCAACCACTCCCCTGTTCAACTACGCCATCAGCTGCAATACGTTCACCTTGATTAGCTCGTAAAATATCGCCTATTTTTACTTGATCGAGAGGAATCGTTTCCCAACGATTTTCACGTTGAACACTGACTTGTTTTGGGGTGAGTTGTAATAATAGCCCTAAACTGTTTAAGCTTTGTTTCTTCGTTCTTTCCTCAAGAAATTTCCCAAGGCTGACGAAACCGATGACCATCACCGATACTTCAAAATAGACATGAGATGCGCCATCATGCCCCATTGACTGATAATAAAACAGCATAAAGACCGAATAGAGATAAATCACCAACGTACCAGTACTCACGAGTACATCCATATTGGCCAAACCACCTCGAATACTACCAATCGCACCTTTATAAAAAGGAATGGCTAACCAAAGTTGCACAATGCTCGCAAGAACAAATTGCCACATTGGTGGTATCATCCAAGAATGATGATTAAACATCATCCCGATCATTCCGATTAAAAAAGGAATGTTAATGAACAAAAGCAACCATAAACGCGGACTAATCTTCGTTTCATTAGGTGCGCTAGGCAGCACATTTTGCTTTAGAATGCCATTAAATCCCGCTTTTTGAATAATTGTCAAAATATCTTGTTCTGAAGCCTGAGATGAATCAAATACTACGTGCGCTTCCTCTGCCGCAAAATTCACGCCCGCGTCAGAGACAAAATCATTTCGATTCAATACTTTCTCAATCCGATTAGCACAGGATTGGCAGGTCATCCCCTCGATTTGAATGGCTATTTTTTTATTCTGTTGCATAAAAACCTGCGTCTTCAATTGTTTCAATTAATTGTGGAATACTGACCGCACTTTCATCAAAGGTAACCACTGCTTTACCATCATCAAGTGTTACTACGGCTTTTTCTACACCATTAAGTTCTTCTAACACTCTTGTGACGCTTTTCACACAACCACCACAAGTCATTCCTGTTACATGTAATGTAATTGATTTCATATTTACTCCTTAATTATTGATATAGATTGAAATTGAGTTTACTATAAACCTTAACATAAGGTTAAGGTCAAGGATTTTTTATGAACATCAGTGAAGTGGCAAAATTAGTCGGTTTATCAAGTAAACAAATTCGGGATTATGAAAAGTCCGGCTTATTAAAACCAGCACAGCAAAGCCTTTCCGGTTATCGCCATTATGAAGAAAAGGATTTAGAACGACTACGTTTTATTCGTCACTCTCGAGATGTTGGGTTTTCACTCCAACAAATTCACCAACTTTTGCAATTACAGGATAATCCCAATCGTAGTAGCCGAGAAGTTAAAGCACTTACGACGCAGCATATTAAAACATTGAATGAGCAAATTCATCACTTGCAAAAAATGGTAGAGGAATTGGAACGATGGCATAACGCTTGTCAGGGCAATGATTGCCCTGAATGCAGTATTTTGGAAGGATTAAAAGGATAAATTAATATTCCCAGCTTTCAGGATCGATGCCTAAATCACGCATGATCTCTTTGGCATTTTCAGGAATCTCATCATGGCGTTCTTTCATTAAATCCGCATCAGTCGGTAATGGCTGCCCCGTAAAAGCATGCAAAAATGCCTCACAAAGCAATTCACTATTTGTTGCATGGCGCAAACTTTTTAGCTGACGACGCGTGCGCTCATTCGTCAAAATTTCCAATACTTTAATTGGAATAGAAACTGTAATTTTTTTGACTTGCTCGCTCTTTTTGCCATGCTCTGCATAAGGGCTAATATATTTGCCATCCCAGTTTGCCATAATGCACCTTAAATAACCTGATAATTTATCCGTATTTTAATGAAAAATAAGCAAAATGACAATCTAGACGGCTAAAAGTATAGCATGCTATTTCCCTTACATTCACTTACAAACATTTACAATAATTTGCAGAACTAAAAATTATTACCTTTGACTAAATGCCTGTTGCATTCGCAATACATTATTGTTATTTGAAGATAACGACATGTTTAATATTGAGGTCTATTATGTCAAAAAAACTTTTTGCTGAATTCTTCGGCACATTTTGGTTAGTGTTTGGTGGTTGTGGTAGTGCAATCTTTGCCGCTTCTGTCAACCTAGGTATCGGTTATGTAGGCGTTGCATTTGCGTTTGGTTTAACCGTATTAACCATGGCTTATGCTATAGGTCACATTTCTGGTGGTCACTTTAACCCAGCTGTAACACTTGGTTTAGTGGTAGGCGGTCGTTTCTCTGCGAAAGATGCTCTTCCATACATCGTTTCTCAAGTAGTTGGTGGTTTAGTAGCGGGTGCTGCACTTTATCTTATCGCATCAGGTAAAGCGGGCTTTGATGTGACTGCAGGTTTTGCATCTAATGGCTACGGCGAACACTCTCCTGAAGGTTATTCTTTAGAAGCGGTATTCGTAGCAGAAGTATTATTGACTGCATTCTTCTTATTAATCATCATGGGTTCAACGCATAAAAATGCAGCAGCTGGTTTTGCGCCAATCGCAATTGGTTTAGGTTTAACCTTAATCCACTTAATCAGCATTCCTGTATCAAATACCTCTGTAAACCCAGCGCGTAGTACTGCTGTTGCGCTATTCCAAGGTTCTTGGGCAATCGACCAATTATGGTTATTCTGGGTTGCGCCAATTATCGGTGGTATTTTAGGTGGTATTATCTACCGCACTTTATTAGCGAAAAATAACTAAGATTTCGTTTCATAGAAAAAGAAGAAGGCATCATTAGCTGCCTTCTTTTTTTATCTTTTATATTGTGTAATCCAAATATATAAATAAAAACCACCTTTCGGTGGTTTCAGTCTATTATAAGGTTTTTGCAAGATCTTTTAGGAAAGCTTTAAACTCTTTACCTAATTTATCATGGCGAAGACTATATTCTACAAAGGCTTCCATATAGCCAATCTTGTCACCACAGTCAAAGCTTCTGCCTGTCATATGGAATGCTTCAACGGTCTCTTTCTCAATAAGCATATCGATTGCATCCGTTAATTGGATTTCATCACCTACACCAACAGGTGTTCTTTCCAATAAATCCCAAATCGCAGCAGAGAAGACATAACGTCCAACAACAGCAAGATTTGATGGTGCCTCTTCAACAGATGGTTTTTCAACAATGCTGTTAATTTTAACGCTATCACCACCTTTTAATTCTACGCCACCACAATCAGCAATACCATAGCTACTCACTTCATCGGCAGCAACAGGCGCTACCATGATTTGGCTTGCTTGTGTTTCTTTAAAACGTTTAATCATTGCTGAAAGATTTTCTTTCTTTTGATTTGCCGTAAAATCCGCTAAAAGCACATCAGGTAACACCACTGCAAACGGCTCGTTTCCAACGACAGGACGACCACATAACACAGCATGGCCCAAGCCTTTCGCATTACCTTGACGAACATGCATGATAGTTACATCTTTAGGACAAATAGAACGAACCTCTTCCAAAAGTTGACGTTTAACACGTTTCTCAAGCATGGTTTCCAACTCAAAAGACGTATCAAAGTGGTTTTCAATCGCATTTTTAGAAGAATGTGTGACTAACACGATTTCTTTAATGCCTGCAGCAACACACTCATTCACAACATATTGAATAAGTGGCTTATCCACAAGCGTTAACATTTCTTTTGGAATTGCTTTCGTTGCGGGTAACATTCGAGTACCTAAACCTGCTACGGGAATAATGACTTTCATTGATTTTCCTTTTTGTTTAAATATTCAATGACCACACTTCTGTAACACAAAAGTGCGGTCATTATTTATTAAATTTTGATAGATTTAAGTTGGAAAAGTTCCTTCTCTACCTTTATAACTCAAATTCCGTTATTTTTAAAATCTTGCAAACCAATGGGTTTAATTTTTTGAAAAACGTTAATTAAATTATAAATAGAATGTAAAACATTCATAAAACTCGTCGGTCTAAGATGCCCCATCTATATGTTCATCTTTTGACTGCAGAATTCGTTGGTAAATTTCCTCTCGGTGAACGGATACTTCTTTAGGCGCTTGCACACCGAGTTTGACTTGGTTTCCACGTACACTCAAAACCGTGATAGAAATATCGTCTCCAATGAGAACACTTTCGCCAACTTTTCGAGTTAAGATTAACATCTTTTATCTCCTTAGTTTGCATTTATTAGATATCCCTATCAATCAAGTAAAGATCGGCATCCCACCGACCTGCTTGTACTACAGATTATTGCTTAACCAGTTTTGTGCGACAGTTAATGCTAGATTCACATTTTCTGGTTGGGAGCCTCCTGCCATTGCCATATCAGGGCGACCACCGCCTTTCCCACCAACTTGCTGAGCCATTAAATTCACTAGCTCACCAGCCTTCACTTTAGTAGTTAAATCGCTTGTTACGCCAACGACGAGGTTGACTTTATCATCTAAAATAGATGCAAATACAATTACGCCTGAACCAAGTTGATTTTTTAAATCATCAACCATCACACGTAACGATTTAGTTTCAATTCCGTCTAGTTGATGTACGATTACAGAAACATCATTAATTTTAACCGCACTTTTCACTAAATCGGACCCCGCTTGCATTGCGGCTTTTTCTTTTAATCCTTGTAATTCTTTTTCTGCTTTCTTCGCTTTATCTTGAAGTTGCTGAATTTTCTCAACAAGGGTATTAACGTCAGATTTAAATAAATCTGCACTTTGAGTAAGAATGCGTTGTTGATTATGTAACCAATTAATTGCATTTTCACCCGTTACCGCTTCAATACGACGAACACCTGCTGCAACTGCAGTTTCCGCCACAATTTTAAATAAACCGATATCACCGGTACGTTTAGCATGAATGCCACCACAAAGTTCAACGGAGAAATCACCCATTGTTAAAACACGTACCACATCAGCATATTTTTCACCGAATAACGCCATTGCACCTTTTGCTTTTGCTGCTTCGATATCCATTACGTCCGTTTGAACCACAAAATTCTCACGTACTTTTTGGTTTACCAGCGTTTCAATTTCGTTAAGCTGTGCTTTGGTAATCGCTTCCGGATGAGCAAAGTCAAAACGTAATGCTGTATCAGATACTAACGATCCTTTTTGCACTACATGGTGACCTAAAACTTGACGCAATGCGGCGTGTAATAAGTGTGTTGCAGAATGGTTAAGTGACGTTTGATGACGTCTTGCTGCATCCACAACCGCATTGACTGTTTGTCCGACTTTTAAACTACCTTGCTCCAACTCACCAATATGACCAAATACTTGACCATATTTTTGAGTATCTTTTACATTAAACTGAATATCTTGCGAGGTTAAATAACCGCTATCACCAATTTGACCACCTGATTCCGCATAGAATGGGGTATTTTCTAAAATCACCACGGCACTTTGACCTGCAGTAATGCTTTCTACTGATTTACCATCATGGAAAAGTGCGGTCACTTTGGCTAAAGATTCTGATTCAGTATAACCTTCAAATTTCGTTTCACCTTCTACACGAATAACATTGTTGTAATCCATGCCGAATTGGCTTGCAGATTGTGCGCGTAAACGTTGTGCTTCCATTTCACGTTCAAAACCGGCTTCATCAATTGCAATATCACGCTCACGACATACGTCTGCGGTTAAATCAAGTGGGAAGCCATAAGTATCATAAAGTTTAAAGGCTACTTCACCTGATAACACACCATCTTTCACTTGAGCAAGCGCATCGTCTAATAAGCTTAATCCGCGTTCTAATGTACGAGCAAACTGTTCTTCTTCTAAACGAAGTAATTTTTCGACATTCGCTTGTTTTTCTTTAACTTCTTTTCCTGCTTCAGCCATGACTTCGATTAAAGTCGGCACAAGTTTATAGAAGAAGGCTTCTTTTGCCCCTAACAAGTGGCCATGACGCACTGCACGACGAATAATACGACGTAATACATAACCACGACCTTCGTTTGATGGAATCACGCCATCTGCAATTAAATATGCACAAGAACGAATGTGGTCAGCAATTACGCGTAATGATTTATTAGTTAAATCTGTTGTTCCTACGATTTCTGCTGTTTTTGCAATTAATTTTTGGAAAATATCGATCTCATAGTTAGAGTTTACGTGCTGTAATACAGCAGAAATACGCTCTAAACCCATCCCGGTATCAACCGATGGACGTGGTAATTTTTCCATTGTACCGTCTGCTTGACGGTTAAATTGCATGAATACCACGTTCCAAATTTCAATATAGCGGTCACCATCTTCTTCTGGTGAGCCTGGAGGGCCACCCCAAATGTGATCACCGTGATCGTAGAAAATTTCAGTACATGGACCACAAGGACCTGTGTCACCCATTGCCCAGAAGTTATCTGATGCATAAGGCGCACCTTTGTTATCACCGATACGAATAATACGTTCTGCTGGCACACCAACTTCTTTATGCCAAATATCATAAGCTTCATTATCGGTTTCATACACGGTTACCCATAATTTTTCTTTTGGTAACCCGAGCCATTGTGGAGAAGTCAAATACTCCCAGGCAAAATTAATCGCATCATGTTTGAAATAGTCGCCAAAACTGAAGTTGCCGAGCATTTCAAAGAAAGTATGGTGACGCGCCGTATAACCGACGTTTTCTAAGTCATTATGCTTACCACCTGCGCGCACACAACGTTGTGCAGTTGTCGCACGTGAGTAAGGACGTTTGTCCATACCAAGGAACACGTCTTTAAATTGGTTCATCCCGGCATTGGTAAAAAGCAATGTCGGATCGTTTTCAGGTACAAGTGAACTACTTGCGACGACCTGATGCCCCTTGCTATGGAAAAAATCAAGGAATGACTGTCTAATTTCTGCTGTTGTTTTCATTGATAAAACCTTGTGTCTCTATCTCGATCACGATTTATAAAATAAGCTTGCTATTCTTGCATATTTTGACCTAGAGAAAAAGGCTTTTTCACTGATCTTAAAAAAGAAAACCGCACTCTACTGCATTGATTGAGAAGTGCGGTTAAAATTTACGTTATTTTAATAGAGCTAAAATAATTTTTGATCACTATTCGTCGCGAAGTGGCACAACCAACATATCAATTTTAATGGTATTCATCACTTGACGTGTTGAAGACATTAATTTACTCCAGAAATCTTGGTGATGACCTGTCACTAGTAGATCTACATCATACTGATCAATAGCGTCCGTCAAAACTTGACCTAAATCACCGCTACCGCTCAATTTTTCTTTCACTGGATAACCAGCATGTTCTGCTAAATTAATTAGCGCTTTTTGTGTCTCGCTCGAAATTCTATCTTGCATTGATGACATATTGACATCAATCAAACCAGTATAGAGATCCGAGAAGTTTACATCTACATGGATAATGGAAAGTTGCGCATCATTGCGTTTTGCAATTCCCACGGCTTTTTTGAGTAGAAATTCACTTTCATCAGAAAGATCTACCGCAACTAAAACGTGTTTGTACATAATCGACTCCTTACTGATTTGATTGGTCTTTTTTATCTAACAGTATATTAGCACCTTAACTGCACAAAAAACTTGCACTAGATCACAATTTTGAGAATTCTTCTCAATTTTTCATTAAATTTTCAATGTCATCGATTTCTTTTGGTGCCGCCGCGGTCAGATTTTTATTGCCATATTCAGTCATTAGCAAGTTATCCTCAATACGCACGCCAATGCCTTTATATTGAGCTGGCACATCCGCCTCTTCTGAAATATAAATACCTGGCTCAACAGTGATGATCATCCCCACTTCAAGCGTGCGGCTACGATCATCGTCGTAGCGACCAACATCATGCACATCTAAGCCAAGCCAATGGCCTAAACCATGCATATAAAATTGGCGATAGGCTTTTTCTTCAATCAGCTTATCTACATCCCCTTTCAGAATGCCTAAATCCACCAAGCCTTGAGTTTTAATACGAATCACTTCATCATTTGCCAATTTAATTGAATTACCTGGCACTAATAACTCAATCGCGCGTTTTTGTGCTTTTAACACTAATTCATAAATCTCACGTTGAGGCTGGGTAAATTGACCATTCACTGGGAACGTACGCGTGATATCACCTGCATACATAGCAAACTCACAACCTGCATCAATCAACACAAGATCGCCATCTTTTAATGGTTGATCATTTTCGGTGTAGTGCAAAATACAGGCATTATCGCCCCCGGCAATAATGGAATTGTAAGACGGGAATCTTGCCCCATGACGATTAAATTCATGCAGAATTTCGCTTTCAATTTCATATTCAAAACGATTTGGACGAGTCACTTGCATCGCTTTAATATGTCCGAACGCTGTAATTTGTCCCGCTTGTTGCATTAAGCGAATTTCGTTTGGAGATTTAATTAAGCGCATTTCACTTAACATCGGCTGCCAATCAAAAACAGCGTAAAATTTCACCGCACTTTCAACTAATAATTTATCGCCCCAAGGATGACGATCTGACACATGATAAAGCGCGGTCAATTTTTCCGTTAATTTTGGAAATTCAGTTTTGAAATCATCAATAGAATAGGCTTCATCGACATTGAGTTTTTTCGGTGCTCGCTCAACGCCTAATCGGCGACCATTCCACGTTTCAAGCAAAGGATCTCGCGGACGAAGAAATACAACCGCCTTTTCCGCATCTTCCGTTTTAATCAATAACAATGCAGCATTGGGTTCATTAAAACCCGTTAAATACCAAAAGTAACTGTCTTGACGGAAAGGAAAATCGCAGTCGTTATTACGACGTTTTTCAATTTCGGAAAATAGCAATAAGGCAGAATTTGGCTGCATTTGTGCTAACACTTTTTGACGACGTTCTGTAAATTCCTCTTGCGGTAATGCCGCCATGTATGCGAGATCCATGTTTCGCTCCTTTTAATGTAATATCGGTTTTATTTCTTGCGCATCATCGTTGAAATGGGTGTAAAACAACATCGCAATGGTGCGAACATATTCAATAATTTCTTCTAAGGCTTCGGCAAGCTCTTCTTCGTCATCTTCTTCATCATAACCAAGCTGACAAATATCTTGTAAATCATCTACCGCTTCGCCAATTTCGCCTTTTTCCTTATCCAATTCTGTCTGAACAAGACCTAAACCCAGTAAAAATTGGTTTGCCCAGTCTGATAAACTGTCTGCACGAGCAAACACGCTCTCATCTTCTGTTAAGCCCAATTCAAAATCAAACCCTTCTACATCCGATAAGGTTTTACCAATCTGCTCATAAATTTCGGTAATTGGCTGAATTAATGCGGTTGGATAAGCGTGGTTATCGTTACTGAATTGATATAGAAGCGGTAACCAACTTTGGTCTTTTAGCCCACCACAAATTAAGCCGCTCAAAAAGCCATGTAATTCTGTTGCATTAATGCCAATACCGGCAGATTTGAGTTGTTGATTAAGTTCAGTTTGGGAAATTGTCATTGTTATACCTATAAAATCATCGAAAACCGTTAAAGTGTAGCACCACACAAATAAAAATGCGATCGCATTTCTATAAAGAAAAACGATCGCACTTTCTTTCGCAAAGGGAAGAATTACATCATTCCGCCCATGCCTCCCATACCGCCCATTCCGGCAGCACCTAAATCGGCTTTATCATCTTTTGGAAGATCGGTAACCATACATTCTGTGGTAATCATTAAGCCCGCTACTGAAGCGGCGAATTGTAACGCAGAACGAGTGACTTTAGTTGGATCTAAAATACCCATTTCGATCATATCGCCGTACTGTTCAGTACCCGCGTTATAACCGAAGTTTCCTTCGCCATTTTTAACCGCACTTGCTACAACTGATGCTTCTTCACCTGCATTAGTGACGATTTGACGAAGTGGTGCTTCCATTGCACGTAATGCAAGTTTGATACCTACATCTTGTTCTTCGTTATCACCTTTTAAGGTTGCAGCCACTTTACCTGCAGCACGAACTAAGGCAACGCCACCACCTGCAACGATACCTTCTTCAACCGCGGCTCGAGTTGCGTGTAACGCATCATCCACACGATCTTTTTTCTCTTTCATTTCAACTTCAGTTGCTGCACCAACTTTGATTACAGCGACACCGCCGGCAAGTTTAGCCACGCGTTCTTGAAGTTTTTCTTTGTCATAATCAGACGTTGATTCTTCAATTTGTTGACGAATTTGAGCCACACGACCTTTAATTTGTGCTTCATCACCCACACCATCGATGATCGTGGTATTGTCTTTGTTGATGACTACACGTTTTGCTTGACCTAAATCTTCTAATGTCGCTTTTTCAAGTTCCATACCGATTTCTTCAGAAATCACAGTACCCGCTGTTAAGATCGCAATATCTTGTAACATTGCTTTACGACGATCACCAAAACCAGGTGCTTTCACTGCTGCCACTTTTACGATACCGCGCATAGTGTTCACTACTAAGGTTGCAAGTGCTTCACCTTCGATATCTTCAGCAATAATTAATAATGGTTTGCCCGCTTTTGCGACACCTTCTAATACTGGAAGTAATTCACGAATGTTTGATACTTTTTTATCCACTAAAAGAATGTATGGGTTATCTAATTCAACAGTTGCCGTTTCTGGTTTGTTGATGAAATAAGGTGATAAGTAACCACGATCGAATTGCATCCCTTCCACAACCGCTAATTCATCATCAAGGCCTGTACCGTCTTCTACGGTAATCACGCCTTCTTTACCCACTTTTTCCATTGCTTGAGCAATTAATTGACCCACAATGCTGTCAGAGTTAGCAGAAATTGTCCCTACTTGCTCAATTTCTTTAGAAGTTTCACAAGGTTTAGATAAATTTTTAAGCTCAGAAACAACCGCACTTACTGCTTTATCAATACCGCGTTTTAAATCCATTGGATTCATGCCCGCAGCCACCGCTTTTAAACCTTCATTTACGATAGCTTGAGCAAGAACTGTCGCAGTCGTTGTACCGTCACCCGCTGCATCATTGGCTTTAGAGGCAACCTCTTTCACCATTTGTGCACCCATGTTTTCAAATTTATCTTCTAATTCAATTTCACGTGCAACAGACACACCATCTTTAGTGATGGTTGGTGCACCAAATGATTTATCTAAAATTACATTACGACCTTTAGGGCCAAGGGTAACTTTTACCGCATCTGCTAGTACATTCACACCTTTAAGCATTTTTACGCGTGCATCGTTACCAAATTTTACGTCTTTTGCTGCCATTTTCTTTTTTTCCTTAATTTAAATTATTCCACAATCGCCAAAATATCGTTTTCAGAAATGATTAACACTTCTTCACCATCGATTTTTTCACTTTTCACGCCATAACCATCATTGAAAATGACCGTATCACCAACTTTTACATCTAATGGTTGAACGGTACCATTTTCCAAAATACGACCTTTACCTACTGCCAATACTTTTGCACGGGTTGATTTAGTCGCTGCTGAACCAGTTAATACAATACCGCCAGCTGAAAGGGTTTCTACTTCTTCACGTTTAATGATTACACGATCGTGTAAAGGACGAATATTCATGATTAATTTCCTTCTTAAAAATTTGTAAGTTCGTACCCTATATAAGGAAGATTTTTATGATTTCAAGGGCTGTTATTAAAAAATTTATGACAAAATGTTTTTCCTATTTAGCCATTTTTTACGTAAAATTCAGCCCGTCTTGCATAATAAACAAAACAAGGAATAACAATATGCACTTAACATCAAGAGAACAAGAGAAATTGATGCTTTTTTTAGCCGGTGAGCTTGCGGCAAAACGCAAAGCGCGTGGCGTAAAATTAAACTATCCTGAGGCAATCGCGTATATTGCTAGCCATTTACAAGAAGCTGCGAGAGATGGCATGAGTGTGGCGGAAGTCATGCAATATGGAGCAACCTTGCTCACCGTTGAAGATGTGATGGAAGGCGTCGCTGAGATGGTGCATGAAGTACAAATTGAAGCAACTTTTCCAGATGGTACGAAGCTTGTTACTGTGCACAATCCGATTAGATAATAAGTACAAGCGGTTAAAAATCGGAAAAAATTTACAACTAAGGAATTAAAAATGATCCCAGGTGAATACCAATTAGCTGAAGGCGATATTATTGCCAATGTTGGCAGAAAAACCGTCACAATCGAAGTAACCAATTCAGGCGACCGCCCAATTCAAGTCGGTTCCCATTACCATTTCTTTGAAACCAATAATGCGCTTAAATTTGACCGCACTTTAGCGCGTGGAATGCGCTTAAATGTTCCGTCTGGCAACGCAGTACGTTTTGAACCGGGTGAAGTGAAATCAGTCGAGTTAGTCGCTTTTGGAGGCTCGCAAACCATTTACGGCTTCCATAATCAAATTGATGGCAAATTATAAGGTAGGGCAAAATGGCATTAACAATTTCAAGAGCACAATATGTAGCAACTTATGGCCCAACCGTTGGTGATAAAGTCCGTTTAGGCGATACCAATTTATGGGCAACCATTGAACAAGATTTATTAACCAAAGGAGATGAGTGCAAATTTGGTGGCGGTAAAAGCGTGCGTGATGGCATGGCGCAAAGTGGTACGGCAATTCGTGACAATCCAAATGTATTGGATTTTGTCATTACCAACGTGATGATCATTGATGCTAAATTAGGCATTATCAAAGCCGATATTGGTATTCGCGATGGTCGTATTGTCGGCATCGGACAAGCAGGCAACCCTGATACCATGGATAACGTCACGACAAACATGATTATCGGTGCAAGCACGGAAGTACATAATGGCGCACATTTAATTGCGACCGCTGGCGGTATTGATACGCACATTCACTTTATTTGTCCGCAACAAGCACAACATGCGATTGAAAGTGGGGTTACGACTTTAATTGGTGGCGGAACAGGCCCGGCTGATGGTACTCACGCGACTACTTGTACACCGGGCGCATGGTATATGGAACGTATGTTCCAAGCGGCAGAAGCTTTACCAGTCAACGTGGGCTTTTTCGGCAAAGGAAACTGCTCAACTTTAGATCCGCTACGCGAACAAATTGAAGCGGGGGCATTAGGTTTAAAAATCCATGAGGACTGGGGCGCAACACCTGCAGTAATCGATTCTGCCTTAAAAGTCGCAGATGAAATGGATATTCAAGTGGCCATTCACACAGACACGCTAAATGAAAGTGGCTTTTTAGAAGATACGATGAAAGCGATTGATGGACGTGTGATTCACACCTTCCACACGGAAGGTGCAGGTGGAGGCCATGCGCCTGACATCATTAAAGCGGCGATGTATCCAAACGTATTACCCGCTTCAACCAACCCGACTCGTCCATTTACGAAAAACACCATTGATGAACATTTAGATATGTTGATGGTTTGCCATCACTTAGATAAACGCGTGCCAGAAGACGTAGCTTTTGCCGATAGCCGTATTCGTCCTGAAACTATTGCAGCGGAAGATATTTTGCATGATATGGGCGTATTCTCGATTATGAGTTCAGACTCTCAAGCAATGGGACGTATTGGCGAAGTCGTTATTCGTACATGGCAAACGGCAGATAAAATGAAAATGCAACGTGGTGAGTTAGGAAATGAAGGAAACGATAACTTCCGCATTAAACGCTATATTGCGAAATACACTATCAACCCTGCGATTGCACATGGTATTGCGGATCATATTGGTTCATTAGAAGTGGGCAAAATTGCAGATATCGTGTTGTGGAAACCGATGTTCTTTGGGGTAAAACCGGAAGTGGTAATTAAAAAAGGCTTTATTAGCTACGCAAAAATGGGCGACCCAAATGCCTCTATTCCAACGCCGCAACCTGTATTCTACCGTCCAATGTACGGAGCACAAGGCTTGGCAACAGCACAAACCGCAGTATTCTTTGTTTCGCAAGCTGCTGAAAAAGCCGATATTCGTGCGAAATTCGGCTTGCACAAAGAAACCATTGCTGTGAAAGGCTGTCGCAGTGTGGGTAAAAAAGATCTCGTTCACAACAATGCAACACCTGAAATCACGGTGGATCCAGAACGCTATGAAGTGCGTGTAGATGGTGAGCTCATTACTTGCGAACCCGTGGATACGGTGCCATTAGGACAACGATATTTCTTGTTCTAAGCAGAAAAGAGCGGTCAAATTTTAAGGAGAATTTACAATGAAACTTTGGTACTCCACCACCAGCCCGTATGTACGTAAAGTGCTGGTAACGTTGAAATATCAACAACTATTAGACAAAACAGAACTGATTAAAATTGGTTCATCATTTGATGCAAGCTCTCCGCATAATCAGGCAAATCCACTAGGTCGAGTGCCAGCGTTAGAACGTAATTGTGGTAATTGGCTTTATGGCAGTTTGCTCATTTGCGAATATCTCGACCAAAAAGGCAAGGTAGAGCCTAAACTCATTCCAGAAAGTGGCAAGCCACGTTGGGCGGCGCTCGCCTTACATAACTTAGCAGATGGCATTATGGAAAACACCGTGCCGATGATGGCTGAAAAAATGCTTCGCCCTGAAAGTGAATGGTGGACAGCTCGACATCAACAACTAACCGAACGTAATCGTCAAAGTTTTGTAAGACTTGAGCAAGATTTAAAACCGTTTGGTACGGAATTAAACATTGGTACGTTAACGGCGGTTGCAGTCATTGATTGGTTCTTATTTAGAGCAGAAAAAATTGGATTAGATCTTGCAAAAGAATTTCCAAATTTAACCGCTTGGGCAGCAGAGATGAATGAAAAATATGAGGTTTTAAGAGAAACAAAGCCTACTTCGTAACCATTTTTTTGCGTTACGAAATTGGTCTAAATAACCTAATTTCTCTGTTTTTTCTTCTGCCAAATCTCCCCTACCCCTCTTTGCTAAAGAGGGGGGAAAGAATGAGCGAGATTTTATATCATTGTTCTACTTTGATATGGCAAATATAAATTAGTCAGATGACAGCAAATTCATAAAGAAAATCCCCTCTTTAACAAAGAGGGGAAAGAATGGGCGAGGTTTTACATCATTGTTCTACTTTGATATGGCAAATATAAATTAGTCAGATGGCAGCAAATTTATAAAGAAAATCCCCCTCTTTAGCAAAGAGGGGTAGGGGAGATTTGGCTGCCTCAATTAACGAAGAAATTAAACAATATAAAATATGAAAATCATTAACCCTATTTTGCCTATTATGGACACCATTTTAGGCGATTTAACTAGCCTTCAAGCTGAAGGCAAGATTACGCATCAAACCATTGAACGCGTGGCATTGCAGTGGTATGAAAGCGAACGGAATATTCTGCGTAAAACCACAAATACGGGGCGCGAAGTTGCCTTTCGCTTGCTAAAAGAAGGGCAACGTTTAAAACACGATGATGTTGTGTTTATCAGCGATGAATTAGTGATTGCGATTGAAATTTTACCAAGTGAAGTGATTGTGCTATCGCCGAAAACCTTGCCTGAAATGGCTCGCGCTTGTTATGAAATAGGCAATAAACATTCGCCGCTGTTTTTAGATGGCGATGAAGTAACATTGCCTTACGATAAGCCGATGTTTGAATGGTTACAAGCGGCAGGATTTCATCCGCAAAAAGCGGAACGCCGTTTAAGCCAAGCGTTAAGAGCGAACTCCGCACAAGGGCACGGGCATTCGTATAGTCATTCGCACGATCATCATGGCTATCACCATCATGGAGACGGCAATTGGCACCAACATTAAACCGAAGTCTGGCAGATTTAGGCGCATTGTTGCACTTGGTTGACCCGACTTTGCCAATCGGGGGCTTTAACCATTCAAACGGTTTAGAAACCTTTGTTCAACAAGGTGTTGTTTCAACGAAACCAAGCTTAGAAGAATATGTGCAAACTCAGCTTTTGCAAAACTGGGTGTATAACGATGGCGCTTATCTTTCGCTCGCATTTGAAGCCATGGCTATCAATGATTTTGACCATTTGTGCGAATTAGACCATTCGCTATCTGCGACCAAAATTGCGCGAGAAAGTCGCGAAGGCAGTTTTAAACTCGGCGTGCGGTTATTAAAAATTTTTATCCGCTATGAACAACACCCGATGTTGAGCCAATTTCAGCAAGCGATTCAGAATAAAACCGTGCAAGGTTATTTCCCGATTGTGTTTGCGATGGTAGCGCAAGCGATGGGGCTCAGCAAAGCGGATACCCTGTATGCGTTTTACTACAATGCGGCAGTTGGTACCATTACCAATGGCGTGAAACTCATTCCACTTAGCCAAATGGATGGGCAAGATATTCTGTTTGATTTGCGTAGTGCGCTCTTGCAAGCTGTCGAATTAAGCCTTGAGCCTAATCTTGATTGGCTGGGTGCAGCAACTCTCGCAAATGACATCCGCTCCATGCAGCACGAAGTGCTTTATACGCGACTTTATATGTCGTAAGAGCGGTCATTTTTTATTAAATTTTTACTTATCGTTGAGAATATAAAAAGCGCCTCTACGATAATCAACACAAAAGGAACATTATGCGTAACTACATTAAAATTGGCGTAGCAGGCCCTGTTGGCGCGGGTAAAACGGCGTTAATCGAAAAACTGACTCGTGAAATTGCGTCAAAATATAGCGTCGCAGTGATTACCAACGACATCTATACCCAAGAAGATGCGGAATTTTTAACGAAAAACAGCCTACTTCTGCCAGAGCGTATTATGGGCGTGGAAACAGGCGGTTGCCCGCATACGGCAATTCGTGAAGATGCGTCAATGAACTTAGAAGCAGTCGATGAAATGGTTGCACGTTTTCCCGATGTAGAAATCGTCTTTATCGAATCTGGTGGTGATAACTTATCGGCCACCTTTAGCCCAGATTTGGCGGATGTGACTATTTTCGTGATTGACGTGGCACAAGGCGAAAAAATCCCGCGTAAAGGTGGCCCAGGTATTACTCGTTCTGATTTATTAGTGATTAACAAAACTGACCTAGCGCCATTCGTTGGGGCTGATTTAAGTATCATGGAACGCGATGCCCGCCGTATGCGTAACGGTCAGCCGTTTATCTTTACCAACTTAATGAAGAAAGAAAATTTAGACGGTGTGATTGGCTGGATTGAAAAATATGCTTTATTGAAAAATATAGAAGAACCTAAAGCCTTAGTGAGATAAAGCACTCACCCTCTTCTTTAGGAGGGGGACTTTTACAAATTTAATCAATTATGAATAGTACGCTCAAACTCTCAACTAAACTTTCTCCAAGCGGTAAAACTCAGCTTGCGGAATATTTTGCTACCCCACCTTTTAAAGTCATGACATTACCTGCTTATGCGGATGCTTGGACGGATGGACTTAATGCTATTCAGATGTCTTCTTCGCCAGGGCTCTTATCTGGGGATCGTATCGATATTCAAATAACACTCGCAGAATCGACTGCACTTTCTTTAAACACACAGGCTTTTACTCGTGTTCAGGCGATGAATGAAGGCGATTTTGCTGAACAAAACACGTTCATTCAGCTTGAAGAGAATAGCCGTTTATTTTATTTGCCTCACCCATTGGTATTGCATAAGGATTCTGCATTTAAACAAAAAACATTCATCAATATGCAGCCTAATAGCACTCTGATTTACGGCGAGATTGTGGCTATTGGCCGCGTAGCAAACAATGAACGTTTTGAATTTCGTCAATTTTCTTCTCATCTGAAAATTCAGCTTTTGCAAAACAATGGGCAAACTAAACTGCTTGTTTTGGATTGTATTCAATGGCAGCCTGAACAAATGAAATTGACCTCATTAAGCCAAATGGAAGATTTTTCACATCAAGGTTCATTGATTTATCTCAATTTACAGAAAACACCAACTGAAGTTAAGCAAATCGTCCAAATACTTCAACAACAGGAAAGCGAAAAATCGCTACTTATTGGCATTTCTCAGTTAAATGAAGGTGGACTTGTTGTGCGAGTATTAGGACATCGTGCCGAACTCATCCAGAAACTGTTTGAGAAAATAGGTGAACAACTAAAATCAGCATAAAATTAATATAGCTGAATTAATTTCCCCTAAAAAAACTTATGTGAGAAATGAAAATATCTCTTACACCTTTTATTTGAAATGTGATCCATATCAAATTTATTTTCGATGTAAATTCCTATAATTACCTCAAATTAATTAACAACCAAAAAGGTGATTAAAATGACTCAATACAGAAAAGAAGTGGATTTATTAGGCGAACGTGATGTGCCAGCGGATGCATATTGGGGTATCCACACATTAAGAGCGGTCGAAAACTTCAACATTTCTAATGTAACCATTTCTGATGTACCGGAATTTGTACGCGGCATGGTAATGGTGAAAAAAGCAGCTGCATTAGCTAACGGTGAATTGGGTGCAATTCCACAAAACATTGCTGAAGCGATTGTAAAAGCTTGTGATGAAGTATTAGTAAACGGTAAATGTTTAGATCAGTTCCCATCTGATATTTATCAAGGTGGAGCAGGTACTTCTGTAAACATGAATACTAACGAAGTGATTGCAAACTTAGCATTAGAAATTTTAGGTCACAAAAAAGGTGAATATAAATACCTTGACCCAATGGATCATGTGAATGCGAGCCAATCAACTAATGACGCATATCCTACCGGTTTCCATATTGCGGTTTACAACAGTGTAGTTAAACTTCTTGAAAAAGTGGCTTATTTACAACAAGGTTTTGAAAATAAAGCGAAAGAATTCGAGAAAGTATTAAAAATGGGCCGCACCCAATTACAAGATGCTGTACCAATGACCGTGGGTCAAGAATTCAAAGCTTTTGCTGTATTAATGGCTGAAGAAGTGAAACACTTAAAAGCAGCTGCAGCACACTTACTAGAAGTAAACATGGGCGCAACTGCCATCGGTACTGGCTTAAATACTCCACAAGGTTATGTACCTTCTGTTGTTAAACACTTATCTGATGTAACTGGATTACATTGCACTGGTGCTGAGAACTTAATCGAAGCAACTTCAGACTGTGGCGACTATGTTTCTGTACATGGCGCATTAAAACGCACAGCAGTGAAATTATCAAAAATCTGTAACGACTTACGTTTACTTTCCTCTGGTCCTCGTGCAGGTATTAAAGAAATTAACTTACCTGAATTACAAGCGGGTTCTTCTATCATGCCTGCAAAAGTAAACCCAGTTGTGCCAGAAGTGGTTAACCAAGTATGCTTTAAAGTAATTGGTAACGATACAACTGTAACCTTCGCATCAGAAGCGGGTCAATTACAATTAAACGTAATGGAGCCAGTTATCGTACAAGCAATGTTTGAATCTATTGAGATTTTAGGCAATGCATGTGTGAACTTACGTGATAAATGTGTTGATGGCATTACCGTAAACAAAGAAACTTGTGAAAACTACGTTTACAATTCTATTGGTATCGTGACTTACTTGAACCCATTCATCGGCCACCACAACGGTGACTTAGTCGGTAAAATCTGTGCACAAACCGGTAAAGGCGTACGTGAAGTGGTATTAGAAAAAGGTTTATTAACGAAAGAACAATTGGATGACATCCTTTCTGTAGAAAACTTAATGAACCCAACTTACAAAGCGAAATTAAATAAATAATCTCGCAGAGAGATAAAAAGAGCGGTCAATTTTGACCGCTCTTTTTTCTTAACATCTCGTTAAAATATGATTAATGGCACTTAACTACCATTGATGTCTCGCACTAAATGCGCCACTAAAACCTTCTCTCTGATTGATATAAACACCACCCATTTCATTAGCATTTTCACCAAAGAATGCGCCTTGCAGTTTTGTATCATTTTTTGTACCACTGAATTGGTTTCCAGAGATAGTTCCCTCTAATTCAGCTAGTACATTATTATTCTTCGCTGCACTGGTATGAACTAGGTGGCCAGCAACCGTTTTATCTTCAAAATTTGCCGTCATATCAACACCCACAATACCAAATCTTGGAGGAGCGCCCTCAACAGGATCAAGAGCACCTTCAAGTAGTGTATCATTATTCACATGGTAGCTACTCAGGCCAAGATAACGAGCTGTGCCACTTTTCGGAATATTATCTGTCGGAGTGAGTTCACCTTGGATATAAACGTAGGTTTTTCCATCTTTTTTGCTTTGATAAATCCCATTTTGCATACTGTCTTGGAAAACTACACCATTAACAAAAGCCCCTGTGCTTAACTGAATTTCTCCATCCTTATCCACATAAGTATATGCTGGATTCACACCCTCTGGCGCAATATCAATGCGTTTACCATTAATGTTTAAGACGTAGATATTATCCGTTGATAATTGATGTACTTTTGGATTCTCAATTCTGTCAGTGTTATAGTGGCTGCGAAACTCATAAGCAATCCCATTAAATTTACCAGTTGTTGGAATAGCGTAATCTTTCGCTGATGATGGGTGCCCTTTACTTAACGGTCCCTTTTCAATTATTGTCAAGTGAGGTCGGGTTGATTGTTTTTGGTTATTTGATTCGTTTGTTTGATTTGCTGAATCATTTTTTGATGCAGATTGATTTGCTGAATCATTTTTTGATGCAGATTGGTTTGACGAATTATTTTCTGATGAAGATTTATTCGGTTGGAAAGTTGCAACATCATTAGAAGACGGGTCATAACTTTCTTCTTGGCTTGATGAACAAGCTGATAATCCCATAGCAAGAGCTATAGCTAATGCGGAAAGTGTTACTTTTCTCATAAAGGAATTCCTCGACTAAACAGTTAAAAATAAAAGATAATCACTATTTATCATCATGGATGATGCAAGGTAGCATAACAAAAAATAATCTAGTAAACAACTCAAGAATTAATAAAGAGTAAACTATGAGTAAATAAATTTATATTGTTAACTAGTCTTTCATTTAAAATGGAAACAATATTGGCACGATAAAAACAGTCACCAGCATAACAATTAAGGTAAAAGGTACGCCGATTTTAATAAAGTCAGCAAATTTGTAGCCACCTGGTCCCACCACCATGGTATTTACTGGAGAAGAGACTGGGGTCATAAATGCAGCTGAAGCTGCAATTGCGACGACCATTGCGAATGGTACGGGAGACACATTAAGTTGTGTAGCAAGAGAAATCGCAATGGGTGCCATCAAAATTGCAGTAGCAGTATTCGATATAAACAACCCGACTAATGCACAAAATACAAAGAGCACAATCAATACTGGATACATTCCCCATCCATCAATGATTTGTGTTAACCATTTCACCGCAAACTCAACGCCACCTGTTTTTTGAAGAGCAGTCGAAAATGGCATCATTCCGATAATCAGAATAAGACTCGGCCATTGAATGGAGTCATAAGCACTTTTAGCATCCACGCAACGGAAATAAGCCAGCATTAAACAGCCAATTAAGGCCGCCACAACATTAGGCATGGCACCTGAAACCATTAATACTACCATGGTTAAAATGGACATCAAGGCGAGCGGTGCTTGACGTTGAGCTGGCACAGCGCGTTCCATTTCTTTCGGATAATTCAATACCAGGAAATCTTTTCGACGATCACGCATTGCTTGAATAAGACGCCAATCACCAATTACTAAAAGTAGATCACCTGAGCGATATTTTTCTTTAAAAGCATCACTCAATACCACACCATCTCGTTTAATCCCAACCACATTTAAGCCATATTTTGTGCGGAATTGTAGCTCTGCAGTGGTTTTACCAATACAGGCAGAGTTCGGCACAATAATTAACTCGGCCATTCCGATAGAACGAGCTTGCTGATCAAACGATTGGGATTTAATTTCGGCAGGTTCTAAATGAAATTCCTGGCAAAACATATCAAAATTGAAATCACAGCGTTCCAAATCCACCATGAGAATATCTTTTGCTTTTATCTCTGATGTGCCAAGAGGCATGATGTAACTTGGACGGAAATGTTTCCAACGCTCAATCGCCAACACATTTAATTGATAGCTAGAACGCAAATGAAGTTGATCTAAGGTTTTACCCACGAAAGGAGACGTACTTTTCACCACCAAACGTTTGGTACGATCTTTCAAACCATATTCATTAATTAGCTCATTCATGGAGCTTTGCATGGTATCTTGATTGCTTTCATCGTTATTATCTGAAAGCCATCGACGAGCGATAAGCATATAGCCCATACCCAACGCTAAGATCAATAATCCGATCGGTGTGAAATCAAAAAACTCAAGACGAAGATTCGTATCTTTCACTAATTCCGCATTCACCACAAGGTTAGGGGCTGTCGCGATTAACGTCATCATCCCACTGATTAATCCCGACACGCTTAATGGCATCATTAATCGTTTTGGGGAAATATTCATTTGACGGCAAATCATAATCACAACAGGGATAAACACCGCAACCACGCCAGTAGAACTCATAAATGCACCTAATCCAGCCACTGAAAGCATCAGTAAAATAAGCACTTTAGCTTCACTATTTCCCGCAACTTTCAAGATGCCGTCACTCACACGATAAGCAATTCCTGTCCGAACCAAGCTTTCCCCCACAATGAAGAGCAAAGCAATGAGGATAATATTGGGATCACTAAAGCCAACTAAGATCTCTTGAATGCTGAGAATACCACTTAGATAAAAAGAGAGCATCACCAATAATGCCACCACGTCCATACGAATTTTATTATGTACAAATAAAATAATGGCCGCACCAAGCAGTATTAATGTCCAAAATAATGGACTCACCCAAAGTGCATGCTCAAAAATGGTGTTCATACTCTATCCTTTAATCTTAAGACCTTTCACTCTAACTATTCTTCTATGCCTAATGCTTTCTTCACGGGTGAAAAACTACGACGATACTCTGGTAAAGGACCCAGTTCCGCTAATTTTTCTAAGTGTAATTTAGTGGGATAACCTTTATGTTGAGCAAAAGCATATTCAGGGTGTTTTTTATCTAATTCTTCCATTTCCTGATCCCGTGCGACTTTTGCCAAAATAGAAGCAGCGCTAATTTCAGCCACAAGTGAATCCCCTTTCACCACGGCTTGAGCTGGCAAACCTAGATTAGGCGGAATACGATTACCATCCACCAACACAAAGTGCGGTTGAATTTTTAAGGCTTTTACGGCCCGTTCCATTGCTAGCATAGAGGCATGCAGAATATTCAGTTCATCGATCTCTGCTGGCTCTGCTCGCCCCATTGCCCAAGCTAAAGCCTTCTCTTTAATTTCTGCTGCGAGTGCAAGGCGTTTTTTCTCGCTGAGCTTTTTAGAATCCGCCAAACCAGTTATCGGATTATTCGGATCTAAAATTACCGCTGCCGTTACAACTGCACCCACTAAAGGACCACGGCCTACTTCATCCACCCCAGCAAATAGTTGATAACCTTCAGGATAAACAAAATCAGTCATATTTTTGCTCCAATAAATCAACCACAGCTTGTGCGGCTTGGCTATCCGCATCACATTGAATTAATTTATGCAACTCTGTAAAACGTTGAATTAAAACACTGCGAGATTTGACCGCACTTTCGTCATCGCCTAAATACTGAGAAAGTCGTTCTGCCAATTTTTGCGGTTCGCAATCTTCTTGAATCATTTCTGGCACAAGCATTTCATCCGCTAACAAATTAGGCAATGAAATATATTTTGTTTTGACCAATCGTTTTGCCAAGAAATGCGTGAAAGGTTTCATTCGATACCCCACTACCATTGGCGATTTACACAACATCGCCTCAAGCGCTGCGGTACCCGAAGCAAGTAAAGTCGCTTCGGCGGCAATCATCACTTGGCGTGCTTTACCATCAATTAAATGCATATCGAGTTCGGGGGCAATCTGAGCCTTTATTTCCTCAAATTGTTGGCGACGTTTTTCATTAACCAAAGGGACTAAAAACTGCAAGTCTGGATATTTTTCTTTTAATAACAAAGCAGTTTTTAAAAATGGCTCAGTAAGGAAGCCCACTTCACTACCTCTACTCCCTACTAAAATAGCAAGATAACGTCCTTTTTCATCAATACCTAAAGTCTGGCAAGCTTCTGTACGATTTGGTTTTAATGGAATCGCATCTGCCATGGTATGGCCAATAAAACGGCAAGGCACATTAAAACGATCATAAAAAGCTTTTTCAAAAGGAAGAAAAGCCAATACTTGATGAGTTGCTTTAGCTATTTTGTAGATACGATTTTGACGCCAAGCCCATACAGATGGGCTCACGTAATGAATGGTTTTAATCCCTTTTTCTTTTAATTTAAGTTCAACGGTAAGATTAAAATCCGGTGCATCAATACCGATAAATACATCTGGTTTAATAGCAGAAAGTTGTTCGATGACACTGCGACGAATTTTAAGCAATCGAGGTAAATGTTTAAGTACTTCTACTAGCCCCATGACAGAGAGCTCTTCCATATCAAAAAAGCTTTCAAAACCTTGAGCAATCATTCGCTCACCACCAATCCCGACAAATTTAGCTTGCGGATAGTGGCGTTTAAGCGCTTGAATGAGACCTGCACCAAGAATATCACCAGACACTTCACCGGCAACAATTGCAATAGTCGGATTTTCTTTTATCATTAAATTTATCCTAAAAAACGACCGCACTTTGAACAAATCATAGTGCGGTCTCTTTGTTATTCATCATTTTCTCTTAACGAGAAAAGAAACGTTAATTAACGAATAATGCCACGGGTAGAACGTTTGAAGAATTCCACAAAGAAACTAATTGCAGATTCTGTTTGCGCAATTTGTTCAATTTCAGGCAACACTTCTTCAAGGGTTTTACCACTGCGGTAAATCATTTTATAGACGTTACGAATCGCGTGCATGGTTGGTTTATCAAAACCACGACGTTTTAATCCTTCAAGGTTAACACCGAAAGGTTGTGCATGGTTACCTTGAGCCATCACATAAGGCGGCACATCTTGGCTAACCATAGAACCACCACCTAGCATTACGTGCGCACCGACGATCACAAATTGGTGAATCGCAGACATACCACCTACAATAACAAAATCATCTAATTCAACGTGACCTGCAAGGGTTGCATTGTTTGCCAAAATACAGTTATTTTTAATTTGACAATCGTGAGCAACGTGGACGTTGATCATCAATAAGTTGTTGTTACCAATACGTGTTACACCGCCACCTTGGATTGTGCCGCGGTGAATCGTCACATGTTCTCGAATAAGGTTGCCATTACCAATAATGGTTTTAGTTGCTTCGCCTTTATATTTTAAATCTTGGTTGACTTCACCGATGCTGGCGAATTGATAAATCTGGTTATCCTCACCAATCACGGTGTCGCCTTTCACGACAATATGAGAATTTAAAACGGTACGCGCTTTAATCTCAACGCTCCCTTCAATAATACAGAAAGGACCGATAACAACGTCTTCGCCAATAACTGCGCCATCAGCAACAAGCGCGGTTGGGTGAATTTTTGCACTTGGGTGGATCATACTTACCCCTTAATTTTCTTTAATTATCGACGAGCACACATTAATTTGGCTTCACAAGCAACTTCACCGTTTACGGTTGCAATACCTGTGAATGCTGTAATACCACGACGTTCTTTAATCACTTGAACGTTCAATTCCATTTGATCTCCAGGTAATACTGGGCGTTTGAAACGCGCTTCATCAATACCTGCGAAATAGAATAATTCGCCACCTTTTAATTCATGGGTTTTAAATGCAAGGATCCCCATTGATTGCGCCAAAGCTTCAAGAATTAACACACCTGGTAAAATTGGCTCTCCAGGGAAATGACCGGTAAAACAAGGTTCGTTTACGCTGATATTTTTAATTGCTTTTAACCATTCACCTTCTTTGTAGTCTAACACACGATCCACTAATAAAAATGGATAACGATGTGGCAATAAGGTCATAATTTCTTTTGCTTCAATTACTTTACTTACTTGATTCTCTGACACGTCTAATACCTTTAAAATAAATAATAATAAAACACTGGAATTATACGATATTTCTGTATAAAAATAAAACGCACCCTAGGGTACGTTTTAAAAATCTTAGCCAAGTTTTTTCTCAAGGGCTTTCAGTCGTTTATTCATACCATCGATCCCCAAGGTAAGTGCGGCTGTTTTTCGCCACTCTTTATTAGTTTGTAATGGGATACCCGATGAGTAAACGCCTGGTTCAGTAATTGGACGCATTACCATCCCCATGCCAGTCACGGTTACCTTATCGCAGATTTCCATGTGACCATTAATCACACTTGCTCCGCCAATTAAACAATAACGCCCCACTTTTAGGCTACCCGCCATAATGACACCACCAGCTACAGCTGTACCTGTGCCGATATGAACGTTATGCGCAATTTGACAAAGGTTATCAATGATGACATTATCTTCAATGACTGTTGCGTCTAAGGCGCCACGGTCAATACAGGTACAAGCACCGATTTCGACATTATGACCAATAATCACTTGTCCTACTTGTGGAATTTTTACCCAGCGACCACGATCATTCGCATAGCCAAAGCCATCACTACCAATCACAGCACCTGATTGAATTAAGCAATTTTGTCCAATTTCTACTTCATGATAAACGCTTACATTTGCCCAAAGCTGTGTACCTGCACCAATTTTGGTGAATTTACCTACAAAACAACCGGCGCCAATAATTACGTTATCGCCTAATACAACGCCTTCTTCAATAACAGCATTTGCACCAATTGATACATTTTCACCCATTGAAGCTTTTTCAGAAATAACCGCACTTGGGTGGATATTTTGAGCTGCTTTCGGGGTAGTATCCATATATTGCGCTAATACTGCATAAGCAACATAAGGATCTTTAACGATAAGTAAATTACTTTCAGGTGAGCAAAATTCCACATCCGCTTCTGACACCACAAGAATACCTGCTTTAGATTCAGCTAATAAAGGGCGAAATTTTGCATTAGAAATGAACGTAAGCTGATTTGCATCTGCTTTTGAAAGAGCAGCAATACTATTAACGACAACGTCGGCGTTACCGCGAAGGGTACCGCCGACTTTTGTTGCTAATTCCTGTAAAGAATAGGATTTTTGCATTATGAGAACCTATTATTTTTTCTCTTCAGTTTTTGCTGGAGCGGCTTTCTCAGTTGCAGGAATAGATTTTAATACTTCTTCAGTAATATCTTTACTATCTACCGCAAATACGACAGAGTTTGCATCTAAAACATAAGTATAACCTTTAGCTTTAGCTAAATTATTCGTTGCAACTTGAATGCTTTCTAGTAATTTACCACGCTCTTCAGTTTGACGTTTTTCGTTTAACTCTTGGAACTCTGCCACTTTTTTATCTTGCTCTTCCATTAATTTACTTAATGCAGCTTCTTCATCTGAACCAAATTTAGTGATTTCTTCTTGGCGTTTTTGAATTTCAGCTTGACGTAAACGAGGTGCATCTTTTTGTAAAGCGGCAACTTTTGCTTCTACTTTTTTACGAGATGCAACGATTTTATCATCAATTTCTTTTTTGCTTGCAGCAAGTTTATCTGCCATTGGTTTAAATTCAGCATCTAATTTATCAGCTACAGCTTGGCGATCTGGGTGATTTTGGAATAAATAACCCGCATTGATGAATGCGATATTTTCATCTGCAGCAGCAAAACCTGATGCAAGTGCAAGACCTAAAGAAAGTGCGGTAACTTTTACTACGTTTTTCATGTTTGAATTTCCTTAAATTAGTTTAGTAAATATTTCTGTGCCAGCTAACTCACTGACACAGAACGAAGATTTTGACTTAAATAGAACCTAAAAGTTCAATTTATTAGAAAGAACCACCAATACTGAATTGGAATTGTTCTACATCATCATTTTCATATTTTTTGATTGGTTTCGCATAAGAGAATACCAATGGTCCAATTGGTGATTGCCATTGGAAAGCAACACCAGTTGAAGCACGGACTCGACCTGCTTTACTGTAATCAGGTAATGTTGCATAAATCGGAGATGATTTTAAGCCTTCTTTATCTGATTTCCATTTTGTATTCCAAACGCTTGCTGCATCAACAAAAAGTGAGGTTCTTACGCTATTTTGACTTTTATCTCCAACAAATGGAGTTGGAACAATAAGCTCCACGCTTGCTGTAGCCATCGCGTTACCACCAACGACATCAGTGCTTTGATACCATTGACCATATTTGTCTTGATAAATCGCATTAGGACCTACCGCACCGTAAGCAAAGCCACGTAATGAACCGATACCACCAGCCGTATAAAGTTGATAGAACGGTACACGTTTACCACCTAAGCCATTTGCATAAGAGGCGGTTGCTTTTCCTGATAACACCCAACGGTGATCACGATCTAATGGGTAGAAACCTTGAAGCTCAGCGCTTAATTTATAATATTTATTGTCAGATCCCGGAATGGTTACGCGACCACCTAGATTAGCTTTTACCCCTTTAGTTGGGAAATAACCACGGTTTAAGCTGTTATAGTTCCAACCAAATGAGAAATCAAAGTCACTGGTTTTAATTGAGTTGCCAGTCAAATTCATCGATTTCATGTATAAATCACGATTATATTCATACGCGAAGTTGCTGATTTTATTATAAGTATAACCTAATCCCACATAATATGAGTTATTCTCATTGACTGGGAAACCTAATGTCATGTTACCACCATAAGTGGTACGTTTATAGGTTGATGAGGTATCACTTTTTGAGTTATCGTAAGTTTCATAGAATACGTTTCCACCTAAACTTACGCCATCTTTAGTAAAGTACGGTTCTGTATAGCCTAAGTTTATACTAGTGCCATAGTCATTACGTGTACCACCTAGGCTTACCGCCGCACCTGTCCCCAAGAAGTTATCTTGTTTCACACTCGCTTGATAGCTGATACCACTTTCTGTACCATAACCGATACCAAAGTTGATACTACCCGTATTACGTTCTCTGACTTTATATACTACATCAACTTCATCGTTAGAACCTTGGATTGGTTCAATACGATTTTCTACGCTTTCAAAGAAGCCTGTTCTATCTAAACGCACTTTACCTAACTCAACTAATTGTGAGTTATACCAAGTCCCTTCTTGCTGACGCATTTCTTGACGTAATGTACTATCCGCAGAAACCGTATTACCTTCAAAACGAACTTGACGTACAGATAGACGACGACCCGCATCCACAACAAATGTTAAAGCCAGTGTTTTATTCGCATCATCAAAAGTTGGTACAGAATTAACTGTTGCGCTACCATAACCTCGCTCGCCTAATTTATCTTTAATTAAGCTTTCTACGTATTGCACATCTGAACGTCTGAATGTTTCGTTCAAGTGAAGCTCGCGCAATAATGGTTGTAACTCATTAGCCATACCACCTAAGTTACCAACAATACGAGCTGAAATTAAATTATATTTTTCACCTTCACTTACATCAATGGTCACATCCGCTTTTGTATGATCTTCATTTAATTGAACATCTGTTTTAGTTACTTTTGCTTTTGCGTAACCATTATTTTGGTAGTAATCTTGGATAGCTTGAACATCTTTATCAAACTGAGAACCATCAAACTTATTACCCCAAAGTTTCCACCAAGAATCTGGTTGAAGCTCCATTTGTTCTTGTAACTTACTGCTCGAAATCGCTTCATTTCCATTAAAAGTCACTGAACGAAGTTTTGCCGTATCATCCTCATCAATTTGAAGGGTAATTTCTGCACGGTTATTTGGTAAAGTTGTCACAATTGGTTCAACTTTCGCATTATAACGGCCTACACTCTTATAATGTTCTCTTAAGGTTTTCGCAAACTCTTCTAATTTCGCACGATTTAATACATCACCACTTTTGAACCCATTTGCATCAAGATTTTGTTTTAAAGCTTCTGTTGGAATAGATGAATTGCCTTTAATATTCACTTCAGAAATGATTGGTTTCGCGATAACGCTCACAACTAACGCATCACCATCTTGGAAAGCTTTGACATCATCAAACTGTCCACTTACAAACAATGAACGTACAATATTGGCTACGTCTTTATCCGTTACACGCTGACCGCTACGAACAGGAAGGCTCGCTAGAATTTGTTGTTCTAAGTCTCCTTGAGCACCGTCAACACGAATGTCTTTTGCTACAAATGGTGCCGCAAATACACTCGTTGTAGTACCGAATAATAAACTTGCGATTAGAAGTTTTTTCATCGACTTTATCCTATAAAAAATAATAGTTATAAACGTAAGAAATCATTAAAAAGCACAAAAATTGTTTCAATTAACAAGATTGTTAGCCCTATACGATAACTTAAATTTTGTACCCGTTCTGAAACAGGTTTTCCTTTGATAGCTTCCGCCGCCAAAAAAACGAGATGTCCACCATCTAAAACTGGCAACGGAAATAAATTCATTATGCCTAAATTAACACTAATTAACGCGAGAAAACTTAAGAAATAAATCACGCCGGCATTAGAAGATGCGCCTGCCCCTTGAGCAATTGAAATTGGCCCAGCCAAACTGGAAAATGAAAGTTCACCACTAAGCAATTTCCCGATTGCCTTCACAATAAACCAAGAAATTTGGCCTGTCTTTTCCACACCTTTTTGTAGCGCATCAAGAATACCATATTTTAATTCAGTTCGATACTGTTCGCCAACTTTTAAGAACGTCGGACTTAACCCTACAAACCATTTACCATCTTGATTCTTCTCCGGTTGCAAGGTTTTGTCAAAAATTTCCTGATTTCGTTCAACCTTGATTGTAAAAGGTTGACCTTGTTGTACCTGTGCGACAAAAGCTTTCCAATCAAGTGTGGTCGAATTTTCTGCTAAAATTTTATCGCCAATCAATAGGCCCGCTTTTTTAGCTGGTGAGTTCTCCACCACTTTTGATAAAGTCATCTCCACTTTACTTGAAACTGGATTGATTCCTAATGTTTCAAATGCTGTTTCTTTATCCGGCTCAAATGTCCAATTTTGCAGATTAATGGTTCGTTGATAAGGTCGGTTTTCACCAAAAGGCGTTAATGTGAGCTCAACAGAATCAGAACCTAACTTATCAGTGAGCAATAAATTAATGGTTTCCCAATCAGGGGTATTCTTCCCATCAATTGCCAAAATCTGGGTATTCGGTTCAATTTGAGCTATTGCAGCCGGTGAATTTGACGTGACGTTTTCAATGACCGGTTTAACACTCGGAATCCCTACAGAATAAATCACCCAATATGCCAAAATCGCAAAAATAAAATTAGCAAGCGGGCCTGCAGCAATGACAAAAGCACGTTGAGCGACAGATTTACTTTCAAATGCCTGCGATTTTAATTCTGCTGGAACTTCTTCATTTCGCCCGTCAAGCATTTTGACATAACCGCCAAGCGGAATAGCTGAAATAGCAAATTCGGTGCCCAATTTATCTGTGCGTCGCCAAATCACTTTACCAAAGCCAATCGAAAAACGATGAACTTTAATACCACACTTTCTTGCTGCCCAAAAGTGGCCGTATTCGTGCACGGCAACTAGCACAGCAATTGCAATAATAAATGAGCCAAGCGACCACAAAAATGACATGTTCTATCCTATAACACAAAGAAATAGAAATATGTGAAGAATGGTACTGCGGCTGTTAAGCTATCAATACGATCTAAAATACCGCCATGGCCCGGAATTAATTGACTACTGTCTTTAATGCCTGATTCACGTTTAAACATACTTTCTGCTAAGTCACCTAATACAGAAATAGCCACAGTTGCCACAGAAAGCACAACAAAACCACTCATTGAACGGCTACCTAATAAGGTTTCACCTGAGAAATGGATAAATACAAATGCCAATACCGCCGCGGTGATCATGCCTCCAAATACGCCTTGCCATGTTTTTCCCGGTGAGACTTTCGGCGCAAGCTTGTGCTTACCAAAGGCTCGTCCCGCAAAATAGGCACCAGAGTCAGCCGCCCATACCAATACAAACACATAAAGCAATAAGAATAAACCATGATGAGGATCAGCAGTATAATTATCTAAACGTAAACGTAAGACTGCGGCAACAAAAGGGATCAGCGTAGAGAAAGCAAACAACACTTGTAAAGGGATATTTTTACCCCAAAACTTCGCTGAACTTGGATAAGTCACCACTAATACTAATGCAAGTGCCCACCAACCGACTGAATTTAACAATAAAAGCGGCAAGTAGTTTTCAAATACTCGCCCCGCATCTAAATAATTACCTTCGTTATAAAGCCAAAGGAAGATAAATGCGCCTAAAAATGCCGCGATACAAAGGCGCGCTAAAGGATTTTTAAAACGAGCAAATTGAGCCCACTCCCAAATACCAAGTGTCGCCACAAAGCCCAAGGCTAGGGCAAAATAAAATGGGGTAAATAAGAACAAGGCACATAATACCAAAGCAATCAACACAATGGCTGATAATACACGTTCTTTAAGCATAAGTTCTCCGCTTATTCTGTCCCGCCAAAACGGCGATGACGTTGTTGATAGCAGGCAATTGCCTGATTAAAATCTTTTTCACTAAAATCCGGCCAAAGCACATCTAAAAAACACAATTCCGCATACGCAATTTGCCAAAGTAAGAAATTACTAATGCGTTGCTCACCGCTCGTCCGAATTAACAAATCGACCGGCGGCTCATCTTGTGTGACTAAATGTTGCTGGAAAAGTGATTCATTAATATCACTCACCGAAATCTCATTATTTTTTACTTTTTCAGCTAATTGTTGGGTCGCTTGAACAATATCCCAACAACCACCGTAATTCGCCGCAATATTTAAAGTCAGTGCGGTATTATTTCCCGTTAAATTTTCTGCTTTTGCGATCTTCTCTTGCAATTTTTCACTAAAACGAGAAACATCACCGATAATCTTTAAACGAATATTATTTTTATGTAATTTTTTGACTTCTCGATCAAGCGCTTGCATAAAGAGCGACATTAAAGCGCTCACTTCTTGCTCAGGGCGATTCCAGTTTTCGCTGCTAAACGCATATAACGTCAAAAATTTAACACCAGTTTGTCGTGCATAACTCACCGCACGGCGCACGGCTGCCACACCATTTGTATGGCCAAAAATGCGTAGCTTATTTTGTTGCTTCGCCCAGCGCCCATTACCATCCATTATGATGGCAACGTGTTCGGGAATATTATTGTTATCAAGTTCTTTCATTCTAAAATATTCGGATTTTATGACCGCACTTTGGTGTATTCTACATTAACTTTTTAATCAGCGAAGCTGCTAATTCACGTGCTTGCTTATCTACGGCTAATACATCATCAATGCTTGAAATTATAGAAGATGGCATTTGCTCAACTGATACTTGGTTAATTTTCGCAATATCCGTAAATTTAATATAGCCATCTAAAAAGGCTTGTACTGCAATTTCATTTGCTGCATTCATAGCGGTTGTCGCATATTGTCCTTCTGCAAAAGCATCAATCGCTAATTTTAAATTTGGATAACGATTAAAATCAGGTTCGATAAACGTCAATTCTTTGATTTTAAAGAAATCTAATGGTTCCACACCACTGACTGTACGATTTGGATAAGCCATGGTTTCCGCAATGGGCGTGCGCATATCCGGATTGCCCATTTGAGCAATGACCGAGCCGTCTACATAACGCACCATTGAATGAATAATAGATTGAGGATGAATAATCACTTCCATTTCATCAGCCGATGCATTGAAGAGCCAGCGGGCTTCAATGTACTCTAAACCTTTATTCATCATCGTGGCAGAATCCACGGAGATTTTTTTACCCATTGACCAGTTTGGGTGAGCGACGGCTTGTTCTGGTGTAATATGTTCAAACTCGTTTAATGGTGTATAACGGAAAGGACCACCAGAACCAGTTAAGACAATTTTACTGACGCCCAATTCTTTCAAAGGACAGAACCCAACCTTTTCTTGTGCTTCAGGCGGTAAAGATTGAAAAATCGCGTTATGCTCACTATCAACTGGCAATAATTTTGCTTTCGACTGCTTCACTGCATCAATAAAGATCTGGCCACAAGTTACCAAGGATTCTTTATTAGCAAGCAAGACTTTCTTACTCGCTTTTACTGCCGAAAGAGTCGGTAGCAATCCCGCCGCCCCAACAATGGCTGCCATCACTTGATCTGCATCTGGATGCGCTGCTAGCTCACAAATGGCTTTTTGTCCAGCTAAGACTTCCGTTTTAATGTGGTGTGAAGCTAATTTTTCTCGCAATACCTTTGCTGCATTTTCATCATCTAATGCAGCAAAGTGAGGTTGAAATTTCACACATTGTTCAAACATTGTCTCAACATTTTTGCCCCCCACTAATGCAAAGGCATGGTATTTGTCGGGATTATGTTCGATAACAGAAAGGGTGCTATGACCAATAGAACCCGTTGATCCTAAAATAACAAGATTTTGTTTTTGCATAAAATTTCGACCGCACTTTGTGCTTTTATTTTTTTATCAGAATAGAACAAGGGCAGACACTTGGCCTGCCCCAAAACATGGTTCGACAATTAGAAATCCATTAATTCTTTTTCTTTATCTGCTAAGATCTCATCCACTTTTTTGATATAGCTATCAGTCACTTTTTGAATGATTTCTTCTGCTTTGTGTTGATCGTTTTCGCTGATTTCTTTGTCTTTTAATAATGCTTTGATTTTATCATTTGCATCACGACGCACGTTACGAATCGCGACTTTACCTTGTTCACCTTCGCCTTTTACGATTTTAATTAAATCACGACGACGTTCTTCAGTTAATGGAGGAAGAGGTACGCGAATCGTTGTACCCGCTGAAGATGGATTTAAACCTAAATCAGAAGTTAAAATCGCCTTTTCTACTGCGCTGATTAAAGAACGGTCAAATACCGTTACCGCTAAAGTACGCGCATCTTCTGCAACAACGTTAGCTAATTGACGAAGTGGTGTCGCTGCACCATAGTATTCCACTTGGATCGCATCTAATAAGCTAGGTTGAGCACGACCTGTACGGATTTTTGCAATATGCCCACGCAACGCTTCGAGGCTTTTTTCCATGCGAGCTTCAGCATCTTGTTTAATTTCATTAATCATTCATCTGTCCTTTTCAATAAATAATAAAGATAAAACATAGTGATTTTACTGGATTTTTAGGGAGTTTTAAATCTTTTATTTTGAATATAAATTCCGATTGCTTAAAGTATGATTTGATAGTATCTTGGCTCTCAATTAATAACAGAGGATTTTAGTATGATTTATAACATGAAAAACGTATTCCGTATTGCTGCTATAGTTTGCGCTTCAGCGTGGTTATCAAGTTGTTCCACTTATGTTAATCCTTTTTCAAGTTTATATTGGAAAGGTAAAAATATTAAGGAATTTATAGAAGATAAAGAGTTAGCAGTTAATGAAACAAAAATTTGTAAAGAAAAAGATAAAGCATTTTTTATCTATAGTTTTGCAAAACCTATGTATCAAATTTTTGATCGAGAAGTTGGCCGATCTTATAATGCTTTTGGTACAACTATTTACACTCAAAGAGAAAATGTTTTTACTGGTAATTATTGGACTTATGCCTTTACAGACCTAAGCGGTAACATTACATCTTATCGTGCCGCAACAGGATTTGGAGACTTAGATAAAGAATTTAATTGTCGTGCACTTGGGCAAACAGATGACAAAGAACTTACCTCTATATTAACTCGAGAAAGTTTATGGATGAGTATAGTTAATTCAGCAGATAACAATAAAATGGTCTGGGCTTCTAATAAAGCACATTCCACTCAAAAAGCAGCTGAAAAAGATGCGCTAGAACAATGTAAAGATGAAGGTAACAAAAACTGTAAAGTAATGGCTTCTTATAGCAATATTTGTTTATCAAGTGGAATTGGTGCGCGCAATGGTACTTATTTTGATATTTTTGGCTTTGGTTGGAATAAAGAACAAGCAAATAAAGATGTCATTGAGCAATGTAAGTCTAAAGGAGGAAAAGATTGCAAAATTGTCGTTGAGGGACTCTGTGCAACAGCTTGTGACATGGAGCATGAGACGGGATGTATCTTACCTGAACCAAAATGGATTAAACCATAATATAAAAACAAACCGCTTATCGTTAAGGTAAGCGGTTATATTTTCACTAAAAGATTCAACATAAAAAGTCTCATATGAAATATTCAATAAAACCATTATTAAAATTCGTGTTTTTTACCTCTATTTGCGGATTCTTAAGCAGTTGCTCCACTTATGTTCATCTTGGTACAACACTTTATTGGTCAGGAAAAGATGTCAATGAATTTATGGAAAGCAAAGGGCTTTATCCAGATGATATTAAGCAATGCTCTAGTGAAAAGGAGGCTTTCTTAATTTATGGTTTTGCTAGACCGCTTTACAATGTCTTAGAATATGAGGTAGGGCGTGGCCATCATGCTTATGGCACAACCATTTATACCAAAAAAGAAAAAGTCTTTACAGGTAACCATAAATGGACTTATGTCTTTACCGATATGAATGGCAAAATTAAATCTCATCGTGCTGAAACTGGGTTTGGTGATATTGATAAAGAATTCAAATGTAATGGATATTACGATACAAGCAAACTAGAATTAAAACCTCGTACTTGGTCTGCAGTTGCAGTAAGACAAGGAAATAAAAAACAAGGAATATGGGGGAATGATGTTCCTGCTTCAAATTTAGCAAATGCCAAAAAAGAAGCCATTAGTCAGTGTGAAAAAGAAAGTGGTGAACGTTGCGAATTTCTATTTGGGTTTAGTAATGCTTGTTTAAGTGTTGCACATGCAGAGAAAAATGGACCGACATCTTATTTCGGATTAGGGATTCTTGGTCAGCGTTCCAGAGATGATGCCTTAGCAAATTGCAAAGAAGATGGTGCTTCAAATTGCCAAGTATCAAATATTTATCCTGCATGTTCTACGCCATGCGATTATGAACAAGATAAACAATGCTTCTTTGATAAACCACAATTAGCCAAACCAGGCAAAAATGGTCAAGATGACATTTTTAATGCTGGGGAAAAGAACTTATTTTAATTAACAAAAAACGGTAGAAATCATTTCTACCGTTTTTCATTTTTACTTTATCAAATTAACAAATCGTTGTACCTTCTTCTGTACCGAGTACGACTTTACGTAACGCACCTGGTTTACACATATTAAATACACGAATTGGCATACCGTGGTCACGCGCAAGTGTGAATGCGGCTAAATCCATTACTTTTAATTCTTTATCAATCACTTCTGCATAAGATAATTTATGGTATAGCTTTGCGTTAGGATTTTTTGCTGGATCGCAATCATACACACCATCAACTTTAGTCGCTTTTAACACGATATCCGCTTCAATTTCGATACCACGTAAGCATGCCGCCGAATCTGTGGTAAAGAACGGGCTCCCCGTACCTGCAGAGAAAATGACTACACGTTTTTCACGCAACATTTTGATGGCTTCAGACCAGTTATAGGTATCGCAAATACCATTTAGTTGGAACGCAGACATTAATTTTGCATTCACATCTGCACGGTGAAGCGCATCACGCATTGCCAAGCCATTCATCACCGTTGCAAGCATCCCCATATGGTCGCCCACCACGCGATTCATGCCGGCTTTAGCTAATTTTGCGCCACGGAATAAGTTACCACCGCCGAGCACAACACCAACTTCCACGCCCATTTCAATTAATTCTTTAATCTCTAACGCCATACGATCAAGGATTGAAGGATCGATACCGAAGCCCTCATCCCCTTGTAATGCTTCACCACTTAATTTCAATAAAATACGTTTGTAAATTGGTTGGCTCATTTGTCTTTTCCTTTGTCGGTTACAAAAATTGGCTTATTCTAGCAAAAGAGCGAAAAAGTTAAAAATGGAAATTGGTCAGAAAAGTGCGATAAAATGGTGCACTTTTGATTTTATAGGCAAACTTTATGAAGATATCAAAAACCTCACAAATTTTAACCGCACTTTTTTCTTTGGCTTGTGCCATTCTTGCGGGTTACCTGATTTTACGAGGTTCAGGGATGTTTCCTGAGCCATCTATTAGTCTGATTTTACTCACGGCTATTTTCATTATTTTATTAAGTAGTAGCCGAAAATCTTTCTATTTTATTTTATTACCCTTAGTTTGCTTACACGCAATTTATACGCCGACAGGCTTAAATTTTGGTGCGCCAAGCTACCAATATATTGCATCGGTTCTCGCGACAGATATGTTAGAGACCAAAGAGTTTCTCATGCAAATCCCTGTGAGCAGCTATTTAGCAGCATTAGCTATTCCAGTTTTAGTCTTTTTACATTACAAAAGTGCGGTCAAATTTGGGGTGAAATTTTATCGCAATAAAACATTCATTGCCCTCGCTACCCTGTTGATTGGCTACAACTTACCGATTGCTGCGCCATTAAAAGAAACAATAGATTCGAGTGTAGAAATTGTTAATGAATGGCAAAAATTGAAAAAAATGTCACAGGAAAGCAGCTGGGGACAATCCACATTAGAAAATTCTAAATACCAAGATTATGTGATTATTTTAGGTGAAAGTGCGCGAAAAGACTACTTGCATGCGTATGGATACCCCGTCAATGACACACCATTTATGTCATCAGCAAATGGTACTCTGATTGATGGCATGACATCCGCCGGAACCAACACTGTCGCCTCATTACGCTTAATGTTAACGTTACCTGATAAAGAAAAATGGGAACCAAACTATGATTTAAGCCTAGTGGATCTCATTAAGTCTGCAGGTCTGAAAACTTACTGGCTGTCTAATCAAGGTTTCTTAGGTGAATATGACACACCAGTCGCCTCGCTTGCATCAAAATCTGATGAAACCATTTTCTTGAAAAAAGGTGGGAGCTTTAATTCGACAAACTACAGCGACTTTGATCTAATCCCTAAATTTACCCAAGTTTTAGAAGATCCAACACAAGGTAAACGCTTTATTGTGTTACACATTTATGGTTCACATCCGCTTGCTTGCGATCGTGTTGAAGATTATCCGAAAATTTTCAATGATAATGACATTGAGAAAAAGAACGAGTACTTGAATTGCTATATTTCATCCATTAAGAAAACCGATGATTTTATTAAGAAAGTGTATGAAACCCTCAAAGAAAACGAGCAAAAAACACACCGCACTTTCTCGATGATTTATTTCTCAGATCATGGTTTGTGTCATCAGGAAGATGATAAACATGGTGTGACTTTATTTAATCAAAACTGCCATAGCCAATTACATCATAATATTCCGCTCTTTAAAATTTCATCTGATGATGCCGAGCGTAAGGAATACAAAACCTTTAAATCTGGTTTAAATTTCTTAGAAGGCATCGCTAATTGGATAGGGATTAAAAATCCGAAGCTAACATTAGAAGAAGATTTATTCTCTGAACAAGCTGACAAAGACGATTATGGACTGAAAAAACTGATTGAAGAGAAATATCGTAAAGATGCAGACCCTGCCATTGATATTCGTCCGAATAAATAGAGAAATATCTTAAATTTAAGACAACAAAAAAGCCGATATTCAATATCGGCTTTTTTATATCTCAATGGAGAAAATTAAGCGTTACCGCCAGTGATTTTTGCAACTTCAGCTGCGAAATCTTCTTCTTTTTTCTCGATACCTTCACCCACTTCTAAACGGATGAAGTTAGACACTGAAGTGTTTACTGATTTTAAGAAGTCACCTACAGATACAGAAGGATCCATTACGAATGGTTGACCTGTTAATGAAACTTCACCAGTGAATTTCTTCATACGACCTTCAACCATTTTCTCTGCGATTTCTTTTGGTTTACCAGAGTTGATTGCGATGTCGATTTGGATTTGACGTTCGTGTTCAACCACTTCAGCAGATACATCTTCTGGATTCACGAATTCTGGTTTAGATGCCGCTACGTGCATTGCCACTTTTTTAAGTTCATCAACAGAACCTTCACCCGCAACTAACACACCGATTTTCGCACCGTGTAAGTATTGAGCAATAACTTGACCCTCTAAGTAAGCAACACGACGGATGTTCATGTTCTCACCGATTTTAGCCACTAATGCAGCACGTTTTTCTTCAAATTGTGCTTGTAACGCTTCGATAGTGGTACCTTTGTGTGCTGCTGCGAAATCAGCTACTTCGTTTGCTAAACCTAAGAAACCAGCATCTTTTGCTACGAAGTCAGTTTCACAGTTCATTTCAACTAATACACCGAAACCATTTTCTACACGAGCAAGGATAACACCTTCAGCTGCAACACGGCCTGCTTTCTTAGCTGCTTTAGCTTGACCAGATTTACGCATGTTGTCGATTGCTAACTCGATATCACCGTTTGCTTCAACTAATGCTTTTTTACATTCCATCATACCGGCACCGGTACGTTCACGAAGTTCTTTTACTAATGATGCTGTGATTTCAGCCATTTTAAAAATCCTCTGTCGAAAATGCGATTTATTTTGACCGCACTTTTAGATAAAAATATAGGGGCTAAATTTTAGCCCCTATGCCAATTAATCGTTTGATTATTAAGGGCTTCGCCTTATTGCAAAACTTAAATTATTCTGCGTCAGCTGCTAATTCTTCAGCAACTTGAGCTTCGTTACCACGACCTTCTTTAACCGCTGCTGCAGCTGCAGAAACGTAAAGTTGGATAGCACGAGTCGCATCATCGTTACCAGGGATAACGAAATCTACGCCAGCTGGAGTTGAGTTAGTATCAACGATAGCAAATACAGGAATACCTAGGTTGTTTGCTTCTTTAACCGCGATATGTTCGTGGTCTGCACCGATAACGAATAACGCATCTGGTAAGCCACCCATATCTTTGATACCGCCAAGGCTTAATTCAAGTTTTTCCATCTCACGGGTACGCATTAACGCTTCTTTTTTGGTTAATTTGTCAAAAGTACCGTCTTGAGATTGAGTTTCTAAATCTTTTAAACGTTTAATTGATTGACGAACGGTTTTCCAGTTAGTCAACATACCACCTAACCAACGGTGGTTTACGTAATATTGCTGACAATCTAATGCTGCTGCTTGAACTGCTTCAGACGCTGCACGTTTTGTACCAACGAATAATACTTTACCGTTGTTGCTAGCAATGCGAGTTAATTCCGCTAAAGCTTCGTTGAATAAAGGTAAAGTTTTTTCTAAGTTGATGATGTGAACACCGTTACGAGCACCAAAAATGAAAGGTTTCATTTGTGGGTTCCAGTAACGAGTTTGGTGTCCGAAGTGTACGCCTGCGTTGATCATGTCGCGCATTGAAACTTGTGCCATAATATTTTCCTTTTGTTGGGGTTGAGCCTCCACATATCAGCTAATCGACCGTTTGGCACCCCGATTAAGCCTTAATGATATGTGTGTGTTGTTAATAATTAAAAACGCTGCTTTTGAAACCCAAAAACAGCGGTGCGATTTATACCATAAAGTGCGGTCAAAAACCAGTTTATTTTGTTAAATTCATCACTTTTCTTGCTTTAATAAACAATAAAGGGGGACGATGCCGCAAATCTTTAAATTCATCATGCCATTGTGGCTGCTCGGCTAACATTGGTTCAGCCATTTGTTCAATTTGAAAACCTGCGGCAATTAAATCATTAATAATCGTTGCTGTCGTGCGGTGATACGTTTTAAAAGGTTGTTGAAACCAATTTCGCTCTCTCAATCCTTCATCACGGTAATGATTTAAACGATAAGCGACTTGCTGTTTTTGCTCATTTTTTTCCCAGCGTTCCCCTTCTTTATGACAAGTCGTAATCGGATGCTCTTGGGAAAAAACTAATGTGCCGTTAGGCTTAAGTTTGTTGGCAATAGACGCTAATAAAGCAGGAAAATCTTCAATATAATGAAAAGCAAAAGAGCTGGTAATGACATCAAAATCACTTTCTGACAATTCCGTTAATTTTTCCATCGGTAACTGATATAACGAAAAACACCCTGAAAATTGACCGCACTTTTGCAGATCTTGTTCAGCTTGTTCTAGCATTTTAGCTGAAAGATCTGTTCCTACTACTCTCTCCGCATTGCGTTCTAAATAGAGTTGCAAATGCCCGCCCGTTCCACAACCTAAATCGAGCAATTTTTTCCCTTGTAAATCGGGTAAGAGGGAAAGCATCGTCGGCTTTTCCACTATTTCATTGAGACTGATTGGGTTAGATCGAAGTTTTTGATAAAGCGCAAAGAAGTTTTCTTTATCATAAACGCTCGTTTGGTTACTCATCTCGTTTCCTATGTAAAATTAAAAAGGGCGTATTCGATACGCCCCTACAATATTAACGCGAAAACTTATCCTGCGAAACTTGCAAACCATCCTAAGTTTGCGCCTACTTGTGCCACAATATTTAACACACCGAATAAGATCACAAAACCAATCATAAAATTACCGCCATACACTTTATAAGTCGCATTTGGGAATTTTTGGCGACTGGCTTTAGCAAGCAGTGCTGGCACGATTGCAGCCCAAATTGTTGCAGCTAATCCAGCATAACCAATGGCAATCACGAAACCATAAGGGAATTGTAAACTTAACAATAGTGGAGGTAAGAATGTTACCAATGTGGTTTTTGTTCTGCCTAATACGCTGTCATCAAATTTAAATAAATCGGCAATATAATCAAATAAACCTAACGTTACCCCTAAGAATGAGGTTGCAATAGCCATATAAGCAAAGAAATTCAATACAACCGCAATGTATTCCACTTCAATATATTTGTGTAATGCTTCTAATAATGCCGATACATCGCCGCCTTTTTCAATCACGGGTGCAAATTCTGTACGTGGTAAATTACCTTGCACCGCAAGCTGCCATAAGATGTAAATCACTAAGGCTAAGCCTGTACCAATAAAGATCGATTTCATTACACGACTACCATCGCGATCGTAATATTTTACGAGGCTTGGCACATTTCCGTGGAAACCGAAAGACACTAAACAAACAGGAAGTGCGGTCAATAAGTAAGGTAAATAAGTTTGCTCACCTTCTGCAACAGTATTGAATAACACTTCTGTTTTTACAGAGCTCAATAAACCTGCGGTAGAAAGGAAGAAAGCGACTACCATTCCAACAATCAATACCGTCGTGAAACGGTCTACAGCTTTAGTGGAAAGCCACACGAAAGCCGCAAGAATAAAACAGAAAATTAAGGATCCAGAAGTACGTCCAATATCGACCGCACTTTCAGCAGAACCAAAAGCTTGGTTAAGCAAGTTTTGTGTAATACCACCGCCTGAAGTGATGTAGGCATAAGTCAAAATATACAACACAAAAGCAACTGAAAGACCATTGATAATATTCCAGCCTTTACCTAACAAATCTTTTACGATGGTGTCAAAGCTTGAGCCGGTAGGATAATGTAAGTTGGCTTCTAAGATCATCAAACCTGATGTGGTCATACAGAACCAAGTGTAAACCAAAGCAAGAATAGAGCCGATAAACCATACGCCAGCCGTTGAGGTTGGGTTTGCAAGCATACCTGCACCAATCGCGGTACCTGCAATAATCATGGCGCCGCCTAATAAAGAAGGAGATTTTTTTATTGTCATAGTAAAGTCCTAGAATATAATTTTGCACTATTATAATAGTACAAAATCAAAAGGCAATCTTTTTATATCGACAACAATAAAGAAATTTATATAATATTGATATTTTAACCAAAAAGGGCTTAATTATGAAAAAACAAATTAAAAGCTTTGCTTTCGCCGCGTTAGCGGGTGTCGTATTAACTTCCTGTGCTGATTCTGCCTCTATCAATCAACAGGCTGCAAGTAGCTATACCCAAGAAATGGGTAATATGCGTGCACATGGTGTAATTGATACTTCATCAAAAACTGCAAAACGTGTTCATGCAGTGTTTAATAAAATGGTGCCTTATGCAGACCAAGCGAATGAAACTGGACAACAATTTAACTGGCAAATCAATGTCATTAAATCAAAAGAACTGAATGCTTGGGCAATGCCAGGCGGTAAAATGGCATTCTACACAGGTTTAGTGGATACCTTACAGTTAAACGATAATGAAATTGCTGTTGTAATGGGTCACGAAATGGCACACGCTTTAAAAGAACACGGTAAAGCAAAAGTGAATTTTGGTATGGCTACTAATATTGCAGCAAGTTTAGGTCATGCCGCCCTTTCTACTGTTATTGGCTCAAGCGCAAGTGAATTAGCAGTAGGTTTAACCAAAGACTTTGCTTTAGATAAACCTTACTCTCGTAGCGCAGAAACTGAAGCGGATGAAGTTGGATTAATGCTAATGGCTCGCTCAGGTTACAATCCTCAAGTCGCACCAGGTTTATGGCAAAAAATGGCAAAAGCCTCTGGTGGTTCTAAAGGTGCACTTGATGTGTTAGCTTCTACTCACCCGAGTGATGAGTCCCGTCAAGAAAACTTACAACGCTTATTACCTGAAGCGATGGAACTTTACAAAGCTGCTAAAAATAAAAATGGCTAAATAAAACAGTCAAAAAATTGACCGCACTTTCATAAATAAAAAGCGAACATCATGTTCGCTTTTTTAATCTCTAAAAGAAAACCGCACTTGAAAAATCAAAGTGCGGTTTGTTTTTTTATAGTATTTTCAATTAATGTTGTTCGTTAATGTGACCTTCGATTGGTTTCACATTTTCATCAAACACTGGTAACGGTTTGTGTTCGCTTGCAATGTAAGAATAAATTACTGGCAACACGAACAAGGTAAACAATGTACCGATTGCCAAACCTGCCACGATAACGATACCAATACTAAAACGAGATACCGCACCCGCACCTGTTGCATAAAGCAACGGTACAAGACCTGCAATCATCGCAGCGGTAGTCATCAAAATTGGACGTAAACGTACTTTAGCCGCTTCAGTGATCGCTTCAATACGCGTTTTACCGTGGTTTAACTGCTCTTCTTTCGCTACTTCACACATCAAAATACCGTGTTTCGTAATAAGACCAACCAGGGTAATCAAACCCACTTGTGAGTAGATATTGAGTGTCGTTCCAGCAATCCCTACAAATCCAAAGGCATTTAAGGCTAATAACGCACCACTTACAGCTAACGGCACAGAAATCATAATCACGATTGGATCGCGAATTGATTCAAACTGAATTGCCAAGACTAAGAAAATAATCACTACCGCAAGTAAGAACGTTACAGCAAGCGCATTACCTTCTTGTACTAACTGACGCGCTTCACTTTTAAAGTCATAGTTATAACCCTGTGGTAAAGTATTTTTCGCATTGTCCTGTAACCATTGGATCGCATCACCAATTGAAGTACCTGGCATCGGTACAGCACTAATCACCGCAGAGTTTAACTGGCTGAAACGAGGCAATGTACTTGGTTGTGGTTCCAATGTAGCCGTCACCAAGCTGCTTAATGGAACAGAGGTACCATTTGCTGCGGTGATGTAATACTTATTAAAACTTTCCGGAGATAAACGATTGTCACGTTTTACTTGGGAAATAATTTTGTAAGCTCGACCATCAATATCCACACGTTCAATGGTTGCGGCAGATAAGAAGCTGCCTAACGTACGGCTGATTTGTTGCATTGTAATGCCATAAGTTCCTGCTTTTTCACGATCGATCTTAATACGCATTTGAGCAGTATCAAATTTAAGATCGAGATTGGTATAAACGAACTTGCTGGATTTTTGCATATCCTCTAAGAATTTACCCGCCACATTTGCTAAATCACCGTAGTCTTGTGATGTGCTGATCACAAAACCAATTGGAGGACCTTGCTCCCCTGTATTAATTTCTGGGAACGCAAAGCCTTGTACAGACACTTCAGGAATAGATTTCGCTTTTTCATTCAGCTCATTCATGATAGCTGTTTGGCTTTTTGAGCGTTCTTTCCAATCTTTTAAAGTTACAACGTTTAAAGATTGGTTAGAGCTTGGTGCCCCTGAAATCGTCATCGCAAACTGTACTTCTGGCGTATTGGTTAAAATCTCTTGATAAGGTGTCATCGCATTTTGCACGTAATCTATGTTTACGTTAGAAGGTGCAGAACCGACCGCTATAAATGCGCCCTTATCTTCTGTAGGTGTTAATTCACTTGAAAGTGATTTAAACAACACTGGTAAGGTTGCAAAAATGATTGCTGCAAACATCAACATACATTTACGGTTTACCATCACCAAATCAAGTACATACGCATAAGCTGCATTCACTTTACTAAGGGTATGCTCTACTCGTTGTTCCAATTTACTTGGAGCCTCATTGGATTTTAGCAATTTACTGGTCATCATTGGTGAAAGCGTTAATGCTACGATACCGGAAATAAATACTGCTCCAGCAAGGGTTAAAGCAAACTCTTTAAACAACGTACCCGTAATACCGCCCATTAACGCCATTGGAGAATATACCGCAATCAAGGCTATAGTCATGGAAATAACCGGAACGGCAATTTCACGCGTACCAATAATCGCCGCACGGAATGGTGTTTCACCTAACTTAATGTGGCGGTCTACGTTTTCCAATACCACAATCGCATCATCCACCACCAAACCAATGGCTAGAACCAATGCCAGCAAAGTCATCAAGTTAATAGAGAAATCAAATGATTGAAGCAACATAATTACCCCGATTAATGAAATCGGAATGGTGATAACCGGGATTAAAATCGCACGGAATGAACCAATAAACATGGTAATCACCACCAACACGATCAGCGTTGCCTCAACAATCGTTTTGATTACTTCATTAATGGAGTTATTAATCGCAATTGTACGGTCATATAAGATGTCAGATTCAATAGCATCCGGCAGATTATTTTTAATACTGTCATATAGCGGACGCACTTTCGCAGCTACCGTTAATGGGTTTGCTGACGAAGTTGGATTAATCGCTAATACAACGGAATCTGCGCCATTCGCTACCGCACGTGAGCTATCGCTTGATTTATTTAATTCAATATCAGCGATATCGCGTAAACGTACTAACTTATCACCGTTTGATGTCACAATTAAGTTGCTTAATTCTTCAACCGATTTTGTCGTAGTTTCTACTTTGTTTTTATAGGTCACAAAATAGCCATTATCATTACCTGCTGCTGTTTGAACGTTATTCGCCGATAATGCTGACATCACCTGTGTTGCCGAAAGGTTTTGAGCCGCCATTTTTTCTGGGTCTAACCAAACACGAAGTGCGTACTCCGAAGCACCAAAGATCTGTACACTCGCCACACCTTCTACGGTAAAGAATTGTGGTTTCACTACGCGTTGAATATAGTCAGTCACTTGGCTTGCATCAAGTTTGTTAGAACGGAAACTAATATACATAATCCCCGAACCACCGGTTGATGAAGAAATCGTTGGATCTTCAATACCACTTGGTAATTCAGAACGAACTGAGTTAACTTTAGCTAAAACATCTGCCAAGGCCGCATTCGGATCCGTATTTAATTTCATTTTTACGGTGACAGTTGACGTACTTGGGCTAGAGCTTGAAGACATATAGTCCACATTATCTGCTTGCGCTACCGCCTCTTCAATTTTGGAAGTAACAAACGCTTGAATTAAGTTCGCATCCGCCCCTGGATATGCAGTGGTCACCGTAATCACCGTCGTAGTCATTTTCGGATATTCGCGCACAGCCAATTTCGAGATCGCTTGTAAACCTAAAATAATGATTAACAAGCTAATCGAAACCGCCAAAACAGGACGACGAATAAATATATCGGTAAATTTCATTCGCTTTTCCTAATTAAAGATTCGTTTTATTCGCAGGTTGTTCAGTACCTACGCCCGCTTTATCTGCAACAGAGACTAATGCACCGTTACTTAAGTTTTGCTGACCGCCGGTCACAATTTTATCGCCGACTTTAACTTCATCGCCTTTTAATTGTGCATAAATACCTTGACGATCTTTCGTAAATACAGTGATTGATTTTGCACGGTACATATTCGCCGCTTTTTCTGCTCCGCCTAATTTCTCAATATCTTCATCGGAAAGTGCGGTCAAAATATAAAGCGATTCGCCATACATGTTGTAGCTCACTGCCACTTGTGGCACAACGATTTGATTATGCTCAGTTGGTAAAGCAACATTTAAGCGAGTAAACATACCGGATAATAATTTTGCTCCATCTTCTGGTTCAAACGTTGCTTGAACATCGACTAAACCCGTTGAAGAATTAATTGCTGGCTCAATTGCTGTAACCTTCGCGGCAAAAGTTTCACCTTTACGCGCATCTGCCGTAGCCGTTACTTTTTGACCAATATGCAATTTATCTAATAGGTTTTGAGCAATCGCAAAATCCACTTTCATAGAAGAACGATCTTCCACACGCACAATTTCAGTACCGTTTGAAACGTACTGACCAGCATTCACTTTCACGATACCGGCTTTACCATCAAATGGTGCCACGATTTGGCGACGTTCAATTGCCGCTTTTAATGACTCAATATTTGCCGCTTGTGCTTCATAAGCTGCTTTTGCATTATCTAATTCTTGACGAGAAACAGCCCCGCTGCCCGCAAGGTTTGCATAACGTTGATAAGTTTGACGCAATGACACCACCTGAGCTTGTGCGGCTTGTAAGCTTGCACGCTCAACCGAGCTATCTAACTCAACTAACAAATCACCCTTTTTCACGCTTTGGCCATTTTGCACGAGCACTTTAGACACGGTTCCAGCGCTTTGTGCACTTAACATCGCCCCTTGATTTGGACGAACAAGACCTGTTGTTTCAATGATCGGCGTCCATTCTGAAGCCTTAACTGTCATTGCGGTAACAGGAGAAGCTGTTTCAGGTTTATTTGCTAAGAAATCAGCAATACCTTTTGCTTTCATATGATTAAGAAAAATCATTGCAGCAAAAATTAACACAAATACGCCTAACGCTAATTTCAAAAAGAAAACGTGTGAGCGCTTTGGTCTATTAGTTTGAGTTATACTCATTTGGAAAACTCCATTAAGACAATAAAATGACTACTTCTGAATTGCACGCCAAGAGCGTTCAATGACAGATTCTAACATCGCATCGGTTACTACCGTACCGAGATATTTAATATCTGAGGCTAAAACCATTGCGGTTTTAAGACTCAGCAAAAATAACAGATGAGGATCTAAATCAGCTAACACATTTGCTGCTTGTCCCTTTATACAAAACTGATCCCAACACGAATGCTCCATTTCTTTGCAGGTTTCAATAAACTCTGGCAAAGATCGATATTGATTCATGTTTAACAGAATCGTTGGATTTTCTTGCAGAAAATGCCAAATATTCCACCACATTTTTCTGTATTGCTCGAAAAAAGATTGGTTTTCATCAAAACCTTCTTCAATCGCCACAACAAACTTATTGAACACTCGACGAGCAAATTGTGCTAATAACTCGTCTTTACTCTTAAAATAAAGGTAAATCGTGCCAGCTGCGATGCCTGCTTCCTTGGCTAACTTATGCATAGAAAGATAATGTAATCCTTCTTTTGCCATAAGACGATCTGTTGCATCAAAGATCTGCTCGCTGACATCAAGCTTCGTTTTAGAGGCTTTTACTTGTCGCATAATAAAAAATTAAATTCTTAGGGTTATATATGAGAAAGGTCATTTAAGATGAACATCAAAAATGAATGAACGTTCATTTTATTGATTTTTCGTTTTTTGGCAAGTGAAAATATAAAAAAAGTGCGGTTATTTTTAACCGCACTTTTAAATTCTGAATTACATTCCAATCACAACGCAACTCGCCACTGATTTTGCTTTATCTTGTGCTGCTGTTGCTGCATCTCGACTACCAAATGGTCCTACACGTACGCGGTTCCATTCTTCACTTGTCGCAATTTGTGCATTTACGCCAGCCATCGCTAGACGACCTTGTAAGCTTTCTGCTTGCGCACGATTTTTAAATGCACCACATTGTAAACCAAATTTTTTGCCGCCAGCCTGTACTTGCTGTTCAGCAGGTTTCGGTTCTGCTTTTTTCGGTTGCTCAGTTTTAGCAGGTTCCGTTTTAGCTGGTTCCGCCTTCACTACTTCTACTTTTTTCGGAGGTTCAGGCTTTTTAACTGGCTCTGTTTTTTTAACTGGCTCAGGCTTTTTCACTTCCGTTTTTGCTGTTTGCTGTGGCTGTGTTGGCTGAGCTTGCACTGTCTGTGCTGGTTGAACTTGCTGTGCTTGAGCCGCGGCTTTTTCTGCATTCGCCGCTTCTTGCTCTTTACGTTGAGCTTCTAATTTTTTCGCTTCTTCTGCCGCCTTTTGTTCTTTTTCCATTTGAATAAGCACTTGACGCTGTTCTTCCGTCAAACGCATATTTTTTTCAACTGAAGAAGGATTATTATCCACCGGTACCGTACGAGTTTCTAATTCTTTAATATAGTGCCACACCTCTTCTGGGCGATTTGGTAACACACTTTTCGGTTGTGGTTTTTCCGGCTGAACATTTGTCGTCACTACTGGTGCTGGTGTTTTACTTTTTAAGAAGTAAAGACCTAACCCAAAACCTAATACCGCCACCAACGCAAGAACAATTAAGGTATTGCGATTAAAACTTTTCTTTGCTTTCTTTTTATTATTTTTTGAGCCGCTTCGACCGGCAAAATCTCGATGAGCCACGATAAAATCCTAAAATATTCGATAAATTAAACTTAGAGTATAAAAAACGCCTAATTCTACTGAAAAACTGTGCATTTTTCTAGGGAATTTTTGCTAACTCAAATCCAATGGATCCACGTCTAAAATCAACCGCACTTGAGAAGACTTTATCAGCTCTGGCGAATATCGACTTAATGCCGCCTGTAATTGTTTCCGAGAAGCGTGCTGTAATAGCAACTGCCAACGATATTGCCCCGCTTTTTTGCTAAACGGTGCGGGAATCGGCCCCAACACTTGCAAGCCTTCTATTTTTTGTTCATAGAAGAAAGACGCTAATTGCGACAATGCATTTTCCGCCTCTTCAGAATGACGACATTGTGCTTTAAACAACGCTTGGAAACTAAACGGAGGCAAGCCCATATTATGGCGTAGCTTTAAGGTTTCTTCTGCAAAGGCTTGGTAACCCTTTTCAAGCAAGGTAGTTAATAACGGATGATCCGGATAATGTGTCTGCAAAACCACTTCACCCTGTTTTTCGGCTCTGCCTGAGCGCCCTGCCACTTGTACATAAAGCTGCGCCAAACGTTCTTCGGCTCTGAAATCAAGGGAAAACAAGGCATTATCCACATTCACTAAAGCAACCAAAGTGACATTCGGAAAATGGTGTCCTTTGGCTAACATTTGGGTGCCAATTAAAATCTGACTTTTACCTTGCTGAATATCCTCTAAATAACCTTCAAGCTTGCCTTTTAGTGCTGTACTATCACGATCGATACGAGCAATATTATATTGCGGGAAACGTGCTTTTAGGGTTTCCTCCAGTTGTTCTGTACCTAAACCCGTTGTGACTAAATGCGTTGAACCACAATGCCCACACTGCATTGGCACTGTTTTTTGCGCACCACAATGATGGCAGCGTAAAACACGCTGGTGTTGGTGATAGGTATAAGGTTTTTCGCAATGATGACACTCATCAATCCAACCACATTCATGGCATAACAACACAGGGGCAAATCCACGTCGATTAAGGAATAACAACACTTGGTTGCCTTTTTCTAAGTGTTCTTGCATACGTTTCAATAGCGGCTCGGATAAGCCGTTTTGAATTCGTTGATGTTTTAAATCAATCACAAACTGGCGAAGTGCGGTCGCATTTCCAGCCCTTTTTGATAGCACCAAATGATGATATTTACCATTTTGTACGTTATTCACACTTTCCAAACTTGGGGTGGCAGAACCTAACAAAATAGGAATATTGAGTTTTTGCGCTAAAACAATACCTAAATCTCTCGCATGATAACGCCAACCATCTTGCTGTTTAAACGAGCCGTCATGTTCTTCATCTAAAATGATTAAGCCAAGATCTGAAAACTGGGTGAAAAGCGCCGATCTCGTGCCAATTACGATTGCACTCTGTCCTGTTCTTGCTCGCTCCCAGACATTTAAGCGCTGTGTATCATTCAAGTTGGAATGCAATACATCAATTTCTACATTAAAGCGAGCTTGGAACCGTCTCACGGTCTGAGGGGTAAGCCCAATTTCAGGAACAAGCACTAAAACCTGTTTGCCTTTCTTTAAGACTTCTTCAATGTATTGCAGGTAAATTTCAGTTTTACCTGAACCGGTCACGCCCTCTAACAACCACACATTAAAGCCTTCTTGGAAAAGCAACTGGCTAAATGCAAGGGCTTGTTGCTTGTTTAAGGTCAATCGATTATCAAGATTAACTAAAGAATTATCCCCTAAAGCTTGCTGCCAACTTTTTTGTTCAGTAGGCACAATAATCTCTTCCACATAATCTTTGCCTTTAAGCGCTGACCAAATTGCGGAACTGCTCTCATTGTTACCTTTTTCTAGATCTTGCGTCAGCAATAAATTTAAGGCTTCAATTTGTTTTTTTGCGCGTTTTAATTCGCCTGATTCTAATGCTTGTTTTCCAAGGTCCGTAATACGCCAAAAAGTGCGGTCATTTTTAACCGCACTTTCTCCATTACGAAGTTTGACTGGCAACGCTTGAAACAACACATCGCCTAAGGCTGCGCGATAATAATTAGCCGACCAAGCTAACCAATCCCAAGTTGTGGAATTAAAAAGTGATTCAACATCAAGCACATCAATAATCGGTTTTAACTTTTCTTTTGCTACATCCGAAGAGGCTGGCAAATCCACCACAATCCCGACTCGTTTTTGCGAACCAAAAGGCACCAACACGCGTCCACCTACGATTGGCGTCAAGTCTGGCGAATAGAGATAATCAAAAAATCGGGGAAGCGGTACGGCTAATGCAACTCGGACAATATTCATAACAAAAAACAATTAAAAATTTTCGCTATTATACGGGAATTAGGTGGAAAAATCCCACAACCTTGCCTTTTAGTGTATAATCGCCGCCAATTTTAATTGAGCGAATAAAAACCATGACAGAAGAGCAAAAAACCTTTGCTGATCAAAAACGTAAAACCGTTGAAACGGCTGAATTTACCGAAGATGGTCGTTATAAACGTAAAGTTCGTAGTTTTGTGTTGCGGACGGGTCGCTTAAGTGATTTTCAAAAAAATATGATGAACGATCACTGGGCTGATCTTGGATTAGATTATCAAAACGCTCCTTTTGATTTTGCCACGATTTATGGCAATACGAATCCCGTTATATTAGAAATTGGCTTCGGAATGGGGAAATCTTTAGTGGATATGGCAGAAGCAAATCCTGATAAAAATTATCTCGGTATTGAAGTGCATACACCTGGTGTGGGTGCCTGTATTGCTTATGCGGTAGAAAAAGGCGTGAAAAACCTTCGCGTGATTTGCCATGATGCCACTGAAATTTTACGTGATTGTGTGAAAGACGGCGAATTGGGCGGTTTACAGCTTTTCTTCCCAGACCCTTGGCATAAAACAAAACATCATAAACGCCGTATTGTTCAACCACACTTTGTAGAGCAAATCGTCCAAAAATTACAACCCAATGGCTTTATTCATATGGCTACGGACTGGGAGAACTATGCGGAACAAATGCTCGAGGTTCTTTCAGCTAATGAAAATTTAGTCAATACTGCCGAACAAGATTATATTCCACGTCCTGATTTCCGCCCTCTTACAAAATTTGAGGCGCGCGGTCATCGCTTAGGTCACGGTGTGTGGGATTTATACTTTAAGAAAAAATAATCATCGAGATGATGACTATACCCATTACCTTAACATAGGAGAACATTGAAAATGAAAACTCGTAATCAACGTCAACGTAAAAAACTTCACTTAGCTGAATTCCAAGAATTAGGCTTTTTAGTGAATTGGCAATTTGCTGAAGGAACCAGCATCGAAACTATCGATGAAACCGTTGATCGTTTTATTGCTGAAGTGATTCAACCAAACGGCTTAGCTTATGAAGGTAGCGGCTATTTACATTGGGAAGGCTTAGTTTGCTTAGAGAAAATCGGCAAATGTGATGAAAGCCATCGCCAATTAGTACAAAAATGGTTAGAAGAGAATAAATTGCAACAAATCGAAATCAGTGAATTATTCGATATTTGGTGGGATTACCCAACAAAAAACGCATAATATTTTAAGCATACTTCAGGGCGGATTATCCGCCCTATTTAATAATCATTTTCACTTATATTTTAACAATTTATTTACATCCCTAATTTCCTTTCAAAATATCCTTGATCTACCTCAATAAAAGTGTATATTTCTTAAAAATTACTCCTTTTAGGTAGTTACTATTTTGTTATCGGAGCTAGATAATGCTCCCCTTGAAAATACCGAACTTTAAAGAAAAATATGGCGATTGAAAATCCTTCTCGCAGACAATTATTACGTGGGCAATTTTTACAATCGTTACATTCTGAAAACGCTAAAATTCAAGGTATCAATGCTATCCGTCCACCTTGGTCGGTAAACGAAGCAGACTTTACAGATAAATGCACTCGATGCGGTGATTGCATACTGGTATGTGAAACCCAAATTATCGTAAAAGGCGATGGTGGCTTTCCTGAAATACAATTTGACAAGGGCGAGTGCACTTTCTGTCAAAAATGTGTTTTAGTCTGTGAACAACCGATTTTTCACTCATTAGAAGAAGAGCCTTGGACACATAAAGTTGAGATTACAACGCAGTGCCTAACAGAAAATCGAGTGGAATGTCGAAGTTGCCAAGATAGCTGTCCGATGAATGCCATCCGTTTTCGATTACAGCTTGGTGGTGTGGCAAAACCCATTTTAGATTTAGAAAGCTGTAATGGTTGTGGTGCTTGTTTAAGCGTTTGCCCAACAAAAGCAATAAAAATTTTTAATATTGAAACAAATATCGATGAGTCAATTTAGCGAAAATGAGAACTGGTATGTATGCAGCATTGTTGTGCAAGCCAGACCAGAAAAACTTAACCAAGTCAAAGAAGCCATTTTAGCGATTCCAACCGCTGAGATTCATGGCGAAAAATCTGATGAAGGCAAATTGGTGGTCACCCTTGAAAGTAACCGTCAATTAGCATTAGCGGATCTTATGGATGAAATTAAAGATATCCCAGGAGTAATTGTCGTTTCTTTAATTTCTAATTACTTAGATGAAAAATAAATAATTTAGGTATACATGCCATTTTGTATATTCTAAAAAATTCAACAACGAGTGGGGAAAACTATGGAACTTAATCGTAGAGATTTTATGAAAGCCAATGCTGCGCTTGCAGCAGCAGCGGCTGCCGGTATGACCATCCCTGTTAAACAGGTTGATGCGGCAGAAGATATGGGCATCAAATGGGATAAAGCGCCATGTCGTTTCTGTGGTACAGGATGTAGCGTATTGGTAGGAACCAAAGATGGTCGAGTTGTCGCAACTCAAGGTGACCCAGATGCAGAGGTAAACCGTGGTTTAAACTGTATCAAAGGTTACTTCCTTTCTAAAATCATGTACGGTGCAGACCGTGTACAAACTCCGTTATTACGTATGAAAGATGGTAAATTCCATAAAGAAGGTGACTTTACACCCGTTTCTTGGGATCAAGCTTTCACTATCATGGCGGAAAAAATCAAAGACATCTTGAAGAAAAAAGAACCAAATGCTGTTGGGATGTTCTCTTCCGGTCAAACAACCATCTACGAAGGTTACGCAAAAGTAAAACTTTGGAAAGCTGGTTTCCGTTCTAATACTATCGACCCGAATGCTCGTCACTGTATGGCGTCTGCAGCAGTTGCGTTTATGCGTACATTCGGTATGGATGAACCAATGGGTTGCTATAACGATATCGAGAAAACCGATGCATTTGTGCTTTGGGGTTCAAACATGGCGGAAATGCACCCAATTTTATGGTCTCGTATTTCTGACCGTCGTCTTTCTTCTGATAATGTGAAAGTGGTGGTTATGTCAACATTCGAACACCGTTCGTTTGAATTAGCTGATGTGCCTATCGTGTTTAATCCACATTCAGACCTTGCAATCCTTAACTACATCGCAAACTACATTATCCAAAACGATAAAGTAAACTGGGACTTTGTTAATAAACACACTAAATTCAAACGTGGTGAAACCGATATTGGTTATGGTTTACGCCCAGAACACCCACTTGAAGTTGCAGCGAAAAACCGTAAAACCGCAGGTAAAATGCACGATTCTGACTTCGAAGAATTCAAGAAAATCGTTGCACCTTATACATTAGATGAAGCACACCGTATTTCTGGTGTACCAAAAGATCAGCTTGAAACTCTTGCGAAGATGTACGCAGATCCAGAACAAAACTTAGTATCTTACTGGACAATGGGCTTTAACCAACACACTCGTGGTGTATGGGTTAACCACATGATCTATAACGTACACTTATTAACCGGTAAAATTTCTAAACCAGGTTGTGGTCCGTTCTCATTAACTGGTCAACCTTCAGCTTGTGGTACAGCACGTGAAGTAGGTACTTTCGTTCACCGTTTACCAGCGGACATGGTAGTAACCAATCCAAAACACGTTGAAATTACAGAGAAAAAATGGAAATTACCAAAAGGCACCATCCCAACTGTACCTGGCTATCCAGCGGTACAACAAAGCCGTGCCTTAAAAGACGGTAAACTAAATTTCTTATGGCAAATGTCCACCAACAACATGCAAGGTGGCCCGAATATCAATGACGAAATTTTCCCTGGTTGGCGTAATCCAGAGAACTTTATCGTTGTTTCAGATCCTTACCCATCCGTTTCTGCGGTTGCAGCAGACTTAATTCTTCCAACTTGTATGTGGGTAGAAAAAGAAGGGGGTTATGGTAACGCTGAACGTCGTACCCAATTATGGCGTCAACAAGTAAAAGGCCCAGGTGAGTCTCGTTCTGACTTATGGCAAATTGTTGAATTTGCTAAATACTTCAAAACTGATGAAGTATGGGGTGAAGAGTTATTAGCTCAAATGCCTGAATATCGTGGCAAAACTTTATATGAAGTGCTTTACGAAAATGGTGAAGTAAACAAATATAAAGTACCAACCGATGTTCCGGGATACATCAATGATGAAGCCGATCACTTTGGTTACTACCTACAAAAAGGTTTATTCGAAGAATACGCTGACTTCGGTCGTGGTCATGGTCATGACTTAGCACCATTCGATACTTATCACCAAGTACGTGGTTTACGTTGGCCGGTTGTTGACGGTAAAGAAACCTTATGGCGTTACCGTGAAGGCTTTGACCCGTATGTCAAACCAGGTGAAGATATCGCATTCTATGGCTATCCAGATAAAAAAGCGATTATTCTAGGTGTTCCTTATGAAGCACCTGCAGAATCACCGGATGAAGAATATCCATTATGGTTATGTACTGGTCGTGTACTTGAGCACTGGCATACTGGTACCATGACTCGTCGTGTACCTGAATTACACCGTGCGTTCCCGAACAACTTAGTTTGGATGCACCCAGCGGATGCAAAAAAATATGGCTTACGTCATGGGGATAAAGTGAAGTTAATCACTCGTCGTGGTGAAATGATCACTTACTTAGATACCCGTGGTCGTAACAAATGTCCTCAGGGCTTAATTTACACCACCTTCTTTGATGCGGGTCAGCTTGCTAACAAATTAACATTGGATGCAACCGATCCAATTTCAGGCGAAACCGACTTCAAAAAATGTGCGGTTAAAGTGGAAAAAGCGTAGGATTTTCCTTTCGTTTCTAGTCGCTCCTCTCTTTAAAGAGAAGGGAATTTAAAATAAGAGCGGTCAAATTTTGCAACATTTTTACAAAATCAGACCGCTTATAAAAGGAAACGCAGATGAGACTTGATCCTAACCGTCGTCAGTTTTTAAAAAATGTGACAAGAACGGCTGCCGGAGTATGTGGGGTTGGTATTATTCTTGGCTTACAGCAACAACAAGCTAAAGCTAAAGAAGGAATCGCCTTGCGTCCACCTGGCGCTTTACCGGAAAAGGATTTCTTGGCAGCTTGTACCCGTTGCGGACAATGCGTCCAAGCCTGTCCATATGATATGTTGCATTTAGCTTCGCTGATTTCACCAATGGAGGCTGGCACACCTTATTTTATCGCTCGGGATAAACCTTGCGAAATGTGTCCGGATATTCCTTGTATGAATGCTTGCCCAAGTGGCGCATTAAGTGAGGAACTTAAAGACATCAATGATGCGAGAATGGGGTTAGCCGTATTGCTAGACCATGAAACTTGTCTTAACTGGCAAGGGTTGCGTTGTGATGTGTGTTACCGCGTTTGTCCATTAGTGGATAAAGCGATTACACTTGAACGTATCCACAATGATCGTACAGGGATTCATGCAAAGCTTATTCCAACTGTTCACTCTGATGCTTGCACCGGATGCGGTAAATGCGAACAAGCTTGTGTATTAGAAGAAGCGGCAATTAAAGTCTTACCGATGGATATCGCCAAAGGACTACTCGGTCGCCACTATCGCTTAGGCTGGAAAGAAAAACAAAATGCCGGAAAATCCTTAATTGAGGAGCAACATCCGGATGGCTTACGTCCAGCAATGGATGCTCGTATGCCGGAAGGCTCACATGAGCCGGTTTATCAGCCAATGCAAGTTCAACCGAACCAAAAAGTTGCAACACCAAACCGTGCAACAATGGATTATGTACCAAATCCAACAACAGTTCCGGAAGCAGAGCAATTCCCAAATCTGGACTTAAACATTAAGGGGGTTAAATAATGGCTGAAAAATATACCCCGAATAAGCCTAAAGATGCAGGCTTAGAAGCTCGCCAAAAACTCGGTTGGTGGCATGCTTATCGCTTTTTAATTCTACGTCGAATCAGTCAATTAAGTATTATTTTAATGTTCTTAAGCGGCCCGATTTGGCAAGTTTGGATTCTAAAAGGCAATTACAGCTCAAGCATGCTTTTGGATACTGTACCATTGACAGATCCATTGATTACCGCTGAAAGTTTAGTGACAGGTTACCTACCAGAAATCACAACGATTATTGGTGCCTTAGTGATTGTCATATTCTACGCCATTGTTGCGAGTAAAGCCTTTTGTAGTTGGGTTTGCCCAATGAATATTGTGACTGATGCTGCAGCTTGGTTACGTAGAAAATTAGGTATTCGACAATCATTAAAAATTTCACGTCAACTTCGCTATGTGATTTTAGCCGTGATTTTAGTTGGTAGTGCAATAACGGGTACGCTCTTATGGGAGTGGATAAATCCTGTCGCAGCACTTGGACGTATCTTTGTCTTTGGAACAGGCGCAACCCTTTGGTTGGTTACAGTCATCTTTTTATTTGACTTACTTGTTGCTGAGCATGGCTGGTGTGGTCACCTTTGTCCAATTGGTGCGATATATGGTGTCATTGGTGCTAAAAGCCTGATAAAAATTAATGTAGTCGATCGCGATCGCTGTGACCGTTGTATGGACTGTTATAATGTTTGCCCAGAACCGCAAGTATTAAGACTTCCTTTACACGGTGGACCTGAAGATAGCCAAATTATATTGGCAAAAGATTGTATTACTTGTGGACGCTGTATTGACGTTTGCGCAGAAAATGTATTTACATTTGGCTCTCGCTTTGAGAAACAAATAAAAATTAAAAATATTTAATTATTTAATGGAGTGGATTTCATGAAAAAATCATTTATTTTCATGCTGGCTTTATGTAGTGGATTGGCATTTGCCGATGCGCCGCAAGTTGCAAACAGCATTGATAAAACAGCAGAAAGTATTGCACCAGCATTTACGAATCCTTATAAAGATGTTGGTAATATTCCTGTAACCTTCCCTCACCAACCACCACTTGTTCCACACAGCATTCGTGGTTTACAAGTGACTAAGAATGCTAACCAATGTTTAGGCTGTCACTCTCCGGATGTTGCTCCAACAACGGGTGCACCTCGCGTACCTGAAAGCCACTTTTTAACACGTGATGGACAAAAAACAGAAGGCACTTCGCCACGTCGTTATTTCTGTTTACAATGCCACGTTCAACAAACTAACGTGAACCCAATTATCCAAAATAAATTTGAAACTATTCGTCAAATGCAAGGTAAATAAGGAGCTAAACCATGATTAAATCAAGCATTCAGAAAGTTTGCCGTTGGTTACGCTCTCCGAGCAAAATGGCAATTGGTGGGGTTATTTTATTAACTATCATTGGTACTATCGTTGGAACTAACCTGTTTAATGCTGGAATGGCGACAACTAATACAGAGCAATTCTGTTCAGACTGTCATACTAATGACGTTGTACCTGAGTACCAAGCGTCAATCCACTTTAGTAACCGTTCAGGTGTGAAAGCAATTTGTTCAGACTGTCACGTTCCACATGAATTTATTCCAAAAATGGTTCGTAAAATGCAGGCATCGACTGAAGTTTATGCTCACTTTACAGGTAAAGTCGATACTAAAGAAAAATTCGAAAAACATCGTTTAGAAATGGCTGAACGCGAATGGGCGCGTATGAAAGCGAATAACTCACAAGAGTGCCGTAACTGCCATAACTTCAATGACATGGACTTTACTCAACAAAAAACTGTGGCACAACAAATGCATGCACTTGCACAGGAACAAAACAAAACCTGTATCGATTGTCACAAAGGTATTGCACATAACCTTCCACACATGGAAAAAGTACAACAAAGCTTTATTCCAGCGGATATGTTAAAAGCAAATGAAAAACCTGCAGATAACAAAGATGCAAAATAATCTTATAGCAAAAACAAAATCGGCACTCATTTTGAGTGCCGATTTTGTTTTTATTTTTTAAGGAAATCTTTATCAGATAATACCCTTAATGGTTGCATATCGCTATTCCCCATAATAACCAAACTCGGATCTGAGCGTAAACAGCTACCACCATAATGCCCACCTACAGTAAAAGTACAGACCTGAACATATTGGTCTTCCACTTTTGGTAAACACCAAAGTTGTTGGTAGATACTCTCCTGCTTACCAAAACGACCATCTTTGCTATCAAGCACTGATTTACACTCACCAATCAATTTCACATTATCACCTCGGCGACCAGCAATTGGTTTTTGTGCGTAACCATTTTTAATCAGCTCAGGCGTCAATTCAAATCCAGCCTCCAGTAGATAACGATGGTTTGGGAATAATGACCACAACACTGGTAAAATCGCTTTATTACTTGGAATCGCTGTCCAAAGTGGTTCATAAACTAGAACTTCTGGACGAAGTAACACATCAATCAACCGCACTTTATCTTCTGGATAGCCTGTACGAATTGGTGGCGCTACTTCCATTCCTGTCGCATCTTCACGAAGTTGCTCCAACATAGTTTCCCAGGCCCACGTTTTCCATACGGTTTTTACTTGATTATCTTCATCATCAATCAAACGGCCACGACTATCCCAATGTAATCCCTCTGTGCCATGAATAATTTTGGCTTTAAATCCTGCTTGAACCAGTGCATTGCGCATAAATAATGCGTGGTAATCTTCTTCATCATCATGATCTTGCATAATATGAACAAGCGGCGTAGCTTCACTGTGTTTCCAACAATCCGCTAATGCATTACGTAAACCATCAGCAGGATTTTCACCAATATTCAATCCGCCTTGGATTGCCCATCGATTCATAAACTCACCAGCTTCAGCGTGACAAGAGGCTGAGTCTGCATTGTATTCATACACTTTCAATCCTCGGCTATCCATACAGAAATCTAAACGTCCCGTAATGGTTTGATAACGGCGATTTTGCCAAGATAAACGTAAGCGAGGCCAAAGCAATTTAGGAATATTGAAATATTGTAATAACTTATCGTCTTTTAAGACTTTATCTGTGGCATGCAAATACATTAAATGTAATTCATTGGTTGCACGAATCAACTCATGTTGTGCTGTTTCAGATATCGTAAAATAGCGATATTGATCCGAATGGCTGACTTTATGCCCGCCCATTGCTTTCACATATGCAGCTTCAAATTCATTTTGCTCATTCAGCCATTTATGCTCAAACTGACCATTGTTTTCTATATGTTCAGCATGAATCTCAAGCTTCTCTTTTTCTGGTGTTGGCCGCGGCAGACTGTATTCGGTATCTTCTGTTTGGATCATCCAACCTAAAATTTCTGTATCATCAAAGGTATCATGCAGAAAATAACCACTTTCGGAAACCGTCATCGGTAATTCACGTGTCCATTGCTGCCCGCTTGGTAAGCGAGAGTGAATCACGTTTTGCTCGGCAATGCGAATTTTATCTTCTAATACCTCGGTAATGATCGCCACATGCCCCGTATGTTTAAATTCACCGCCCTCCTGCCAAATTAACAATGCACCTGCTTCAGGCTTACGTTTGCAACCATTTGCAAAGGCTTGTAAAGGTAATAAGGCATCATTCACCACTTGACGTAAAAATCGTAAAGAAAAGATCTCGTAAGCCATTCCTACATCAGTAAACACCATGCCATGGTTGAGATAGAGATAGCGACGTGCAAACTCCACACACTGCCATTTATATCCCATATACTCTCGTCCTAAATAACTGCGAAAGGCGGCATCATCGGGATACTCTTTCTCATCGGCTGTATGATAATCGGATGAATAAATTGCAATGCCACCCGGCGCATAGCCTAATAAGCTCCCGAAAGGATCGTGTGTACTGATGTTTGCTGAACGTTCAGGCATAAAAACTCCCTATTAAATAACAACTAGAAATAGTATAGATCTTTTGTCTGATTCCCCCCAAAGGCTTTTACAAGAAATATCAAAATTTGAATCTCACACAATTTTGAAAAAGAAAAAGGGCTGACAGATGTCAGCCCCCAAAACAAACCTAAAAATAACCGCACTTAAGGTTATTTCACATACCAATGTGCTAATAAAATCCCTGTATTTACCGCAATATTTAATCCTGCTTTTAATGGATTGCTTAAAGAAAGACGCACATTTATATCTTGTTTCTCACGAATATCGTCCGTACTACCTTCACTCAATACCAACGCGACTTTCTCTGCAAATTTGAGTTGTTCCAACGCAACGCCTTGTTTATTGGTTGATACATGAATAATCTGATAACCAGCCTTACGTAAAGCCTCTAAAGCGATTTCAGTACTTTCTGTTTCTAAAATACGAATATGCTCCATTCCGCCTTCAGCCACACGCATAGCAGCGGGCGCATAAAGCTGTTCAACTTGATTTGTCACCACATTTTTTATGCCGTAGAAGGCACAAGTACGCACAACGCCACCTAGGTTTTGCGCATTATTGACTTGATCAAGTACGACTAAACAGTCTTCTTGACGCGGTACATCTAAATAACCTTGCAAAGAAAAAGTACGTTGTTTTTTCACTAACATACAAATTCCGCCATGATGCTCAGTACCACTTACTAAGCTCAACTCATCGCTATCCACCACGTGATACACTTTTTTATTTGCGGCTAAATAACTGAAAATCTCGCCAATTCGATGTGCCATTTGCACCGTTGCCCATACGCGAACAATGCTCTCTGGACGCTCTGCAAACAATTCTAAGCACGCATTTTCACCATACACTTTCATTTCTTCAGCGCGGTTCTTTTTAATTTTCTCTGGTGCTCGTGGTGATAATGCGCCTGTTTTCTTTTCTTTCGCTTTATAACTCACGCCAGTACTTTTCACCGTTACTTTTACCGAGCCACTTTCACCATTGGCTTTATTTAATGAAAGTTCAGCAATTTTCGGTTCTCTCACTTCTTGCTGTTGGAAACCACGAGAAGGTTTACGATCATCCCGTTTTTTATCAAAGTGCGGTCGATTTCCCTCACGTTTTTCATTATTACGACGATCATCAAAGCGACGTTCTTTGTCATTAAATGCACGTTTTGGGCTACGCTCTTGAAAAGATTTGGTAGAATTTGTTTGGAATGATGGTTTGCGTGAATTGCTCATAATTTGCTTCTCGAAGGAAAAATTGGATAATAATTCGCCAAAAAATGCGAAAATTTGTGAGCATTATAACGAAAAAAAACCTTTTTTCTATCAATCCTCAAAGGAAATATTGTAAACTAGAGCATTAATTTTTAGTGTAGAGATAGATTATGTTGATCAATAAAGCTAAACGCGCAGAACAAAATTTAAAAAATTTACCTTTTCTTCCTTTACAGGCAGGACAGGTTGAGTTTCTGTTTAGTCCGCTTGAATTCAAAGCACAAATTATAGAATTAATTCGCCAAGCTAAAAAACGCATTTACGTGACCGCACTTTATTGGCAAAAAGATGAAGCGGGACAAGAAATTCTCAATGAGATTTATCGCGTAAAACAAGAGCATCCTGAATTGGATGTGAAAATTTTAGTGGATTGGCATCGCGGACAACGCAATTTACTCGGTGCAGAAAAATCGGCTACTAACGCTGATTGGTATTGTGAACAACGCCAAACCTATCAACTTCCCGATGAACCGAATATGTTCTTCGGTGTGCCAATTAATACCCGCGAAGTCTTCGGTGTGTTACATATTAAAGGCTTTGTCTTTGATGATACCGTCCTTTATAGCGGTGCAAGTATCAATAACGTGTATTTACAACAACAAGATAAATACCGTTACGACCGTTATCAAAAAATCCATAATGCTGCACTTGCGGATTCTATGGTGAATTTCATCAATGATTATTTATTGGATTTCAGTGCGGTACATCCATTAGATGTGGCTAATCGCCCTCGCACCAAAGAAATTCGTAGTGCAATAAAAGCTTATCGTAAAAACTTATCTGCCCATGCTGAATATCAGTTGGAAAGTGCGGTTGGTTTTTCCGATGTTTTAACCATTTCACCGCTTTTTGGTTTAGGTACATCAGGCAACGAATTAAACCAAGTTATCGAAGATTTATTCTTACAAGTGCAGGAAAAATTGGTAATTTGCACGCCTTATTTCAACTTCCCTCGCACGCTAAGAAGTAAACTTGCCCGCTTATTAGAACAAGGAAAACGTGTCGAAATTATCGTGGGTGATAAAGTCGCGAACGATTTCTATATTCCACCAGAGCAGCCGTTTAAAATGGCAGGTGCATTACCTTATTTATATGAAAACAATCTTCGTCGTTTCTGCGAGAAATTTGATGCTTACATTAAAAATGGCCATTTAACGGTGCGTTTATGGAAAGATGGCGATAACACTTATCACCTCAAAGGTGTTTGGGTGGACAACCAGTATATTCTTTTGACAGGGAACAACCTGAATCCTCGTGCATGGCGTTTAGATGCGGAAAATGGATTATTAATCCACGATCCAAAACAAGAACTTCTGTCACAAGCGGAAAAAGAATTATCACATATCCGCCAACATACCAAAGTATTGCAAGATTATTCTGAATTAGAAGAATTGACGCAATATCCTGAACCGGTGCAAAAACTGTTGAAGAAATTTGCTCGGATTCAAGCAGACAAATTAGTCAAAATGATTTTATAAAAATAAGCCGGCAAATGTCGGCTTATTGCTTTGATCTTACGCAAAAATATCAACTAACATTGCGCAAGTGAAATAAGTTGTTATAATCGCCCAACTTTTTAATCTTATCGGAGAAATCAATGAACCCAATTTCTTATTGGCAACGCCTAAAAGTTGCATTTCAATATGTGATGCCACAAATCTATATGACACAAGCAGCAGGTTGGTTAGCTAAACAAAAATGGGGCGCAGTGACACATTTTGTGATTAAAGCGTTTGCAAAAAAATACAACATTGATATGAGCATTGCTGAAAAAGAAAAATTCAGTGATTACGCTAGTTTTAATGAATTCTTTATCCGTCCATTAAAAGAAAATGCACGACCAATTAACCAAAATCCAACCGCACTTTGTTGCCCTGCGGATGGCCGTGTAAGTGAATGTGGACACATTGAAGATGATCGTCTATTACAAGCAAAAGGTCACTTCTTCAGCTTAAATGATTTATTAGCGGAAGATAAAGATTTAACCGAGACCTTTAAAAATGGGGAATTCATCACCACTTATTTATCACCACGTGATTATCACCGTGTGCATATGCCATGTGATGGTACGCTTCGCAAAATGATTTACGTACCGGGTGATTTATTCTCCGTCAATCCGTTTTTAGCGAAACATGTGCCGAACCTCTTTGCGCGTAATGAGCGTGTAATTTGTGTCTTTGATACTGAATTCGGCACCATGGTACAAATCTTAGTGGGCGCAACAATCACTGCGAGTATCGGCACTGTTTGGGCTGGCGTTATTAATCCGCCACGTCATAACGAAGTGAAAGAGTGGACTTATGAAGGTGAAAGTGCGGTTAAATTAAGCAAGGGTCAAGAAATGGGTTGGTTCCAACTTGGTTCTACCGTGATTAATTTATTCCAAGCCGGCCAAGTGAAAATTGCCGATCATTTAAGTGTTGATGAACCTGTTCGCATGGGTGAAATCTTGGCATTGAAAAAATAGTTTTACAACAAAGGAAAAAACATGACAGCTCAAATTTTTGAACAAGTAAAATTAGAAAGTATTTCTGAAAAAGGCAGCTACGGTATCGGTTTACAAATCGGTCAACAATTAGCAGATAGCCAAATGGATATTTCTGTTGAAGCGGTAGCAAAAGGCATTTTCGATGCGTTAAACCGTAATCAACCTGCATTAGAAATTAATGATTTAATGCATTCCGTTCAAGCGCTTCAACAACAAGCGGCTGAAGCACAACAAGCGCAATTCAAAGCAATTGAAGAAGAAGGTAAAAAATTCTTAGAAGAAAACGCAAAAAAAGCAGGCGTAAACGTCACTGACAGCGGTTTACAATACGAAATTTTAACCGAAGGTAACGGTAACAAACCATCTGCAACTGATAAAGTACGTGTTCACTACACAGGTACATTACCAGATGGTACCGTATTCGACAGCTCTGTTGCTCGTGGTGCACCAGCTGAATTCCCAGTAAATGGCGTAATTCGTGGTTGGGTTGAAGCATTACAAATGATGCCTGTTGGTTCTAAATGGAAACTCACTATTCCACACGAACTGGCTTACGGTGAACGTGGTGCGGGCGCATCTATCCCACCATTCTCAACCCTAGTGTTTGAAGTTGAATTACTCGATATTCTTTAAAAAGAAAAAGTGCGGTTAAAATTAACCGCACTTTTTTATTCTTCTTCGTCTTCGCTATAACGATCATCATCGTCATAATCATAGGTTAAGAGAGCATCCTCATCATAACCCTCTATATCAATCTGAACGCCATTTGAGCCTGCATCAAAACCGTTAAACCATGCGGTTCTCAGCTCTTCAGGTACACGTCGGCCACAATAATTAATTCGTTTATTCAATTGAGATTGGCTTTGCGCTTGGAAATCTTTTCCTACACGATAACCATCTAAATACCAGTCATCTTTATCATGACAAACCGTCGTATTTAAACGTTTTACGTGTTTGCTCACTGAAATTGGGCTACGATGTTTTACATAATAGCCCTGCGTACAAGCACTTAATAGCCCAACAGCTAAAACGGTCGCTATTAATCTCATGTTGTCTCCTTTTACTACTTAATATCGGGCTATTGCCCTTTTTATGGTTTTATAGACCAACAAAATAAAAGGAAGGTTCAGAAAATATAAGAGATCCGATTTCTATTTTAAGCTATAGCACAATCATGTCATCACGATGTAACGCAACTGCACCGTACTCATAGCCAAGAATTTGTTCAATTTCTTGGGATTTTTTTCCTTTGATTAATTCCAACGCATCGCTGTTATAACGCGGCATACCGAGTGCAATCACTTTACCAGAGATATTCTTAATTTTGACGACTTCACCACGTGAGAAACGCCCTTCCACAGCCGTAATCCCTGCAGGCAACAACGATTTATTCTGTACTAACATGGCATTTTCAGCACCCTCATCAATCGTCAGCATACCCGCTGATGGAGCTGCAAATAACCACTGTTTACGACTTTCGAGACGATCTGAATGATGTGCAATAAATTTAGTGCCAATTGGTTTATCGTAAGCCAAATCCACAATGACATCTGGTCGGCTGCCTGGCGCAATAATCGTTTCAATACCTGAACGCGTTGCAACATCTGCGGCAATAATTTTTGTACTCATCCCGCCAGTACCAAGGTTTGTTCCGCTACCGCCTGCAATCGAACGAATATGATCGGTAATTTGCTCAACCACAGAAATTAATTTCGCATCTGGATTTTTACGAGGATCGCTTTCGTATAAGCCTTGTTGATCTGTTAATAAATAAAGTTGTTCCGCTTGTACTAAAATCGCAACTAATGCGGATAAGTTATCGTTATCCCCTACTTTAATTTCAGCTGTCGCCACCGCATCATTCTCATTAATCACAGGAATAATATGATTGTCCAACAACGCATGTAATGTATCGCGCGCATTTAAAAAACGTTCACGGTCTTCAATATCGGCACGAGTTAATAAAATTTGTCCAATATGAATATCATAAATCGCAAATAATTTTTCCCAGGCTTGGATAAGCTGACTCTGCCCTACTGCAGCTAAAAGCTGCTTTGACGCAATGGTTGGAGGAAGTTGAGGATGATTTAAATAATGTCGTCCAGCGGCAATCGCCCCTGATGTCACAATCACTACACGAAAACCGGCTTGATGAAGTTGGGCAATCTGGCGAACAATATCGACCATGTGGGGTGCATTCAATTTTGGGGAACCATGCGTTAATGTGCTAGTACCAAATTTTACGACGATTGTTTTGCGATTTGCCGACATAGTTTATCCTCAGTGAAAAAAATAGAAAAGTGCGGTTAAATTAGCACTAAAATTAATAAAAATCACGAAAAATCCAACCTCATATACAGATTTTGTGAATAGGTATGATATAGTGCGAAAAAAGAAAAATAGGATAGAAAATATGACATTAAGTTTGATCGTTGCGACAACAAAAAATAACGTCATCGGAAAAGATAATCAAATGCCTTGGCACTTACCTGCTGATTTAACCTGGTTTCGTAAAAACACCACGGGCAAACCGGTAATTATGGGTCGTAAAACCTTTGAAAGTATTGGTCGCCCATTGCCTAAACGCACCAATATCGTCCTTTCACGCACGCCTTACGTATATGAAGGTGTCATCTGGAAAGAGAATTTTGAAAGTGCGGTCGATTTTGTCAAAGAATTTGATGAAATTATGTTGATTGGCGGCGGCGAGTTATTTAAACAATATTTACCTAAAGCAGATAAACTATATCTCACGCAAATTCAAGCAGACATTGACGGCGATACTTTCTTCCCTGAAATTAATTGGTCTGAATGGAACATCGAGTTTGAAGAATATCGCCAAGCTGATGAAGACAATCCCTATGATTGTCGTTTTTTAATTTTGCAGCGTAAGAGAAATACACTAAAAGCCTAATCTAGGCATATAAAAATCGGGCTAAAACAATGATTGCTTTAGCCCGATTTCTTTTATTTTAAATAACCTTTAAAAGATTATTCTAAGCGTTTAGCCATTTCTAACCAATCTGCTTTAAATTCACGGCGCATATTGTTGATTGCATCAATAATATCATGGTGAACTAATTTTTCATTTTGAATACCCACACAGTAGCCACCTTTACCTTGTAGCAATATATCTACCGCATATACGCCCATACGTGAAGCTAAAATACGGTCAAAGGCACAAGGCGAACCACCACGTTGAATATGGCCTAATACGGTTGCACGGGTTTCATGACCTACACGAGCTTCAATTTCACGAGCGAGAGAATGCACGTCAGTGATTAACTCAGTAATCGCAATGATGGCGTGGCGTTTTCCACGAATAATACTGCGTTCAATTTGACGAATTAATTCTTCACGATTAAATTCCATTTCAGATGCCACAATATATTCACAACCACCGGCAATACCTGCAGAAATAGTCAAGTCACTACAGTGACGGCCCATGATTTCTACGATAGAAATACGTTGGTGAGAACTTGAGGTGTCACGCAAACGGTCAATCGCATCCACCGCTGTTTGTAGCGCAGTTTCATAACCGATTGTGTAATCCGTACCTGCCACATCATTATCAATCGTGCCTGGAATACCCACACAAGGGAAACCATGTTCTTCCGTGAGCAATTTCGCCCCCATATAAGAACCGTCACCACCGATAACTACTAAGGCATCAATACCATGTGAACGTAAAATTTCCGCACATTTCTCACGTACGGCAGGATCCTTAAATTCAGGGAAACGAGCAGAACCTAAGAATGTACCACCACGGTTAATAATATCTGATACATTATAACGGTTTAACTGTTTGATTTTATTGTTGTATAAGCCTTGATAACCATCATAAATGCCGAATACATCAAGCCCTTCTGCAAGTGCTGCACGAACAACACCACGAATAGCAGCATTCATACCAGGAGCATCACCACCACTGGTTAATACAGCAATTTTTTTAATCATATTTACCTACTTTGAATTCTTAAAAACAATTGGTGCTAAGATTACACCATCCATAATTTCTGCTCTAGCAAAATTTGAAAAATTTACTTGAGATTTGATCTAGTTATACATTTTAGTGATTGAAATAACTTTCACATTTCCAAGAAAGATCGGCTTTTTGTAATGTTTTACTTTCTTTTGCGACAAGATACTTTTGTAAATTTTTCACAATTTTTACTTTGCTTAAGCGCTGAAACTTTTTCATTTCCACTTTTTGGGAATATTGGTATTGCACAAAACCACAATGGGAAATATTTTTCCCTTTCGCAATATTCACCTGCCAAGACGGATTTTGTTCTGTTGGTGCATAAATGACATAACCGTTTAATTCTGTCGCGGGCTTTTTCGGATTCGTTGAATTGGCACGAATTTTGAAATCTTGTACACCTAAATTACGATACACTTTTTCACGTAATGCTACACGTTGCTCAATAGAACGACCTACGTCACGAGCAAGCAATACTTCAATTTGAGATTTCCAATTTTCCAAGGTTTCCGGCTCAGCGATATAAACGTAACGCGCAATCGTATCTAAATCTTGGCTTGCAGTAAGTTTATAGGTTTTGCCGTTGTATTCAATTTTTTCAGGTGTTTGAAGCTGACTCACTTTTGCCGCACAACCTGATAATAAAAGTGCGGTTAATATAACCAGGAATTTATTCATTGATATCTCGCTTAAATACAAATTCTTTTTCAGTTGAGGATGCTGAATCAAACCAATAACCACCAAGGTTAAACTCTTTCAGTTGTTCAACACATTCCAAACGATTTTGAATGATAAAACGACACATTAAACCACGGGCTTTTTTCGCATAAAAGCTGACCACTTTGTATTTACCATTCTTATTATCTAAGAAAATAGGCTTAATAATTTGTGCCTCTAATTGGCTCTCTTTCACTGATTTATAATACTCGTCTGAAGCCAAATTGATCAAAACACGATCGCCTTGCTCATCAAGTGCTTGTTGTACTGATTGAGTGATGATATCTCCCCAAAAAGCATAAAGATCTTTCCCTTTGGGATTCGCTAACTTCGTGCCCATTTCCAAACGGTAAGGTTGCATTAAATCAAGGGGTTTAAGTAAACCATATAAACCAGAAAGCATACGTAAATGACGTTGCGCGAATTGTATATCTTCATCAGATAAACTATCAGCATCCAAACCAGTGTAAACATCACCTTTGAATGCCCAAATAGCTGCACGTGAATTTTTTTCGTTGTGAGATTTTGTCCATTCTGCAAAGCGAGCGGCATTTAATCCTGCAAGCTTGTCGCTGATCGACATTAAGGAAGAAAGATCTTGGGGAGATAATTGACGACAGATTTCAATCAGTTGCTCACTATAATCCGTCAAGTGCGGTTGAGAAACAGGGAGATTTCTGACCGCACTTTCAAAATCTAAGGTTTTTGCCGGGGAAATAATGGCTAACATAGGTTCTCCTTTCTAAAACTGGACCGTATCTTAGCACAGGATTGCCTCATCGCTCTACCCCGTTTATGCTATCCGCTTATAGAGTCCATTCTCATTGACGATTAAGTCTTGTAATTCCAAATCCAATAACTGTACTAAAAGCGAATCCACCGGCAAATTCAGTGCTGCAGATAAATCATCGAGGCTTATCGGTGTATAAGTGATATGTTGATAAAGTTCAGGGTGACTCGGATCCACAGCTGGCATTTTTGCTGTGAGCGGTTTAGCTATCGACTGATTGATTAGAGTATGTACTGGCAGCTGAAAAACAACGCTATGATTGAGGCTATCTAAAATATCTTTGACATTTTCCACCAACATCGCACCTTGCTTAATCAATTTGTGGCAACCTTGACTGTATTCACTTTGAATATTCCCTGGCAACGCAAAAATATCGCGATTTTGTTCTAAGGCATAACGCGCCGTAATCAATGAACCGCTTTTCTCTGTGGCTTCAATCACTAACGTTCCCAATGAAAGTCCACTAATAATACGATTGCGACGAGGAAAATTTTCGGCAATCGGTGCTTGCGTAGGGATAAATTCAGAAACTAATGCCCCGTTATTTTCGATAATTTGCTCGGCTAATCGGCGATGTTTAGCGGGGTAAATGTGATCTAATCCGCTGCCCAATACGGCAATGGTCTGCCCTTGAATATCCACCACTGCTTGATGACTAAATCCATCGATACCTAAAGCCAGCCCACTCGTGACCGTCAATCCTACAAGAGAAAGCTCTGTCGCAAAATATTTTGCCCAATATTCCCCATAAGCGGAGCAATAACGACTTCCAACCATGGCGATTTGCTGTGCTGAAAGTGCAGTCAGATTACCTTTCACAAATAATAAGGACGGAAAGCCACTAATTTGTTTGAGTAAAAAAGGATACTCATCTGAAAAACAGTGAATTAAATGATGCCCTTCTTTTTCGGCCCAACTCAAAGCGGGCTCAATGAATTTCATTTCAGGCTGAAACCAACGACGAATCTGCAAAGCATTCCAGCCCATTTGTTGAAATGAAGCTTCATCATAATTTAATAACTCATCTATATTCACATGGGCTAGAATTTGTTGAATTCGCACACTGCCTAATTTGGGTATTTGTGACAACCGCAATAAAATCGACGCAAAATCGCTCATTTATTCTCTCCTTTAAAAAGTGAATTATGACGAGATTGGTGTCAAAAAATGAAAGATTTGTCTTAATTTTGCGATTCAGATCGCAAAAAGAGAAAAAATTTTAGAAAAAATCTGCATACCAAAAATAATGGGTAAAGCAGTATAAAAATGGCTCTATTAAAGATCTTTTTAGCGATAAACTCTACACATCATCACATATTTAGAATAATAAACTTTTACAATAATACGAATATATTAATTCAAAATATAAATCACTAAAAAATGGTTTGACAGCAAAATTTTTATCCGTAATATGGACAGCGTTTTACAGAATTTTTTACAGGATTATCTTTTTATGTACCAAGCTGTTTCTTTATCTCTCAACCTCCTGCTCTCACATTCTTTGTGCGGCTAAGTTGTGGATAAAAAACACCTTTATGTAAAAAATCTATTATCAACCCGCACTTTTAAGATTGCGGGTTTTTTCGTTTTAAAATCACGGTAAAAATGACCGCACTTTGAGTGATAAAAGAAGGAAAATACTATGACAGATCGCGTTATTATTTTTGATACCACCTTGCGTGATGGCGAACAAGCGTTAAAAGCAAGCTTAACCGTTAAAGAGAAATTACAGATTGCTTTAGCCCTTGAACGTCTAGGCGTGGATGTGATGGAAGTGGGTTTTCCAGTTTCTTCTCAAGGCGATTTTGAATCCGTTCAAACCATTGCACGCCATATCAAAAATAGTCGTGTTGCGGCACTTTCCCGTGCGGTAATTAAAGATATTGATGCGGCAGCTGAAGCCTTAAAAGTGGCAGAAGCGTTTCGTATCCATACATTTATTGCAGTTTCAGCATTACACGTTGAAGCCAAATTAAAACGTACCTTTGACGATGTGGTTGAAATGGCTGTAGCCGCAGTAAAACATGCACGTAATTATACTGACGATGTAGAATTTTCTTGCGAAGATGCAGGCCGTACAGGTATCGACAATATTTGTCGTATTGTTGAAGCGGCAATTAATGCAGGTGCAACAACTGTAAATATTCCTGACACTGTTGGTTTCTGCTTACCTAATCAATTCGGCAATATTATTGCTGAAGTACGTAACCGCGTACCAAATATCGATAAAGCTGTGATTTCCGTACATTGTCACAATGACTTGGGTATGGCAACGGCTAACTCCTTAACCGCTGTACAAAATGGTGCACGCCAAATTGAATGTACTATCAACGGCATTGGTGAACGTGCGGGTAATACCTCACTTGAAGAAGTGGTAATGGCAATGAAAGTGCGTCAAGAATTTATGGGTGTAGATACACGTATCAACACACAAGAAATTCATCGTGTCAGCCAAATGGTGAGCCAACTTTGTAATATGCCAATCCAACCGAATAAAGCGATTGTAGGTTCAAATGCTTTCGCACATTCATCCGGTATTCACCAAGATGGTATGTTAAAAAACCAAAATACCTACGAAATCATGTCACCAGAAACTATCGGCTTGAAGAAAGAGAAATTGAACTTAACCGCCCGTTCTGGTCGTGCTGCCGTGAAAGGTCATATGGCAGATATGGGTTACACTGAACAAGATTACGATTTGGATAAATTGTATGAATCTTTCTTAAAATTAGCAGATAAAAAAGGCCAAGTGTTCGATTATGACTTGGAAGCGTTGGCATTTATCGACATGCAACAAGGTGATGAAGATCGCTTAGTGTTAGATAAACTTTCGGCACACTCCACTAAAGAATATCCAGCAACCGCTTTTGTTCAAGTGGAATTAGATGGCAATAAATTAAGCACGTCGTCAATTGGTGGTAATGGTCCGGTCGATGCGGTTTACAATGCGATCTTGAACTTAACTGGCTTAGAAATCAAAATGTCTCACTATAACTTAACCGCGAAAGGTGAAGGCGCTGAAGCCTTAGGTCAGGTAGATATCGTGGTTGAACATGAAGGCCGTAAATTCCATGGTGTTGGTTTAGCAACAGACATCGTTGAATCTTCCGCGCTTGCTTTAGTCCACGCGATCAATGCGATTTATCGTTCACATAAAGTCGCAGATATTAAGAATCATAAACATCATTAATCTATCGAGTTCCCCTCTTTAGCAAAGAGGGGTTAGGGAGATTTGGCAGAAGTAACATCAACCTCAGCAGTGAATTTTATATCGTTAAAATCTCCCCCAGCCCCTCTTTACAAAAGAGGGGAGAAAATTAACCGCACTTTAGTGTGAAAGAAATAGGAAAAATAATATGCAATCATACAACATCGCAGTTCTACCGGGAGACGGTATCGGTCCGGAAGTCATGGCTGAAGCCATTAAAGTATTAAACAAAGTCCAAGAAAAATTCGGTTTTAAACTTAACTTCAATGAATTTTATGTCGGTGGTGCTGCAATTGATAATTGTGGTTGCCCATTACCAGCAGAAACCTTAAAAGGTTGTGATGAGGCTGATGCGATTTTGTTTGGTTCTGTAGGTGGCCCTAAATGGACAAATTTACCACCAGATCAACAACCGGAACGCGGTGCATTATTACCATTGCGTAAACATTTCAAATTATTCTGCAATCTTCGTCCTGCTACCCTTTATAAAGGTTTAGAAAAATTCTGTCCATTACGTGCAGATATTGCAGCGAAAGGATTTGATATGGTGGTTGTGCGTGAATTAACAGGCGGGATTTATTTCGGTCAGCCTAAAGGCCGTGAAGGTGAAGGTGCACAAACCAAAGCATTCGATACTGAAGTTTATTACAAATATGAAATCGAACGCATTGCACGTGCGGCTTTTGATGCGGCAATGAAACGTCGTAAACATGTGACTTCTGTGGATAAAGCGAACGTATTACAAGCTTCAATCTTATGGCGTGAAACTGTGACTGAAGTGGCGAAAGACTATCCAGAAGTCACCTTAGATCACATTTATATCGACAACGCGACCATGCAGTTAATCAAAGCGCCTGAATCTTTCGATGTACTCCTCTGCTCTAACATTTTCGGTGATATTATTTCTGATGAAGCGGCGATGATCACCGGCTCTATGGGAATGTTGCCATCTGCTAGCTTAAATGAAGAAGGTTTCGGCTTATATGAGCCTGCTGGCGGTTCTGCACCAGATATCGCAGGCAAAGGCATTGCCAACCCAATCGCACAAATTCTTTCTGCGGCGATGATGTTGCGTTATAGCTTCAACTTAAACGAAGCAGCGGATGCCATTGAAAATGCCGTACAAAAAGTCTTAGCAAGTGGTCACCGTACGGGAGATTTAGCCGATGATTCTGCACCTGTTTCAACTGCAGAAATGGGCACATTAATCGCTAACGCAATCTAATAAAAAATAATTAAAGTGCGGTTTAAAAACACCCTAAAATTTGACCGCACTTGCTACTCTAACGAATTGAGAAAAATTATGGCAAAAACTCTTTACGAAAAATTATTCGATGCCCACGTGGTATACGAAGCTGAAGGCGAAACGCCGATTTTGTATATTAACCGTCATTTAATCCATGAAGTGACCAGCCCACAAGCCTTTGACGGTTTACGTGTTGCGGGCCGACAAGTGCGCCAAGTAAGCAAAACTTTCGGCACCATGGATCACAGTATTTCTACTCAAGTACGTGATGTGAACAAACTTGAAGGCCAAGCGAAAATTCAAGTATTGGAGCTTGCAAAAAACACAAAAGCGACCGGTATTCAATTATTCGACATGACCACCAAAGAACAAGGTATTGTGCATGTGATGGGGCCTGAACAAGGCTTAACCTTACCTGGCATGACGATCGTTTGTGGTGACTCCCATACCGCCACTCATGGTGCGTTCGGCGCTTTGGCATTTGGTATTGGTACATCCGAAGTAGAACACGTATTAGCTACCCAAACCTTAAAGCAAGCTCGCGCAAAAAATATGAAAATTGAAGTGCGTGGCAAAGTAGCACCTGGCATTACTGCAAAAGATATTATTCTTGCCATCATCGGTAAAACCACCATGGCAGGCGGTACAGGCCATGTGGTGGAATTCTGCGGCGAAGCGATTCGTGACCTTTCTATGGAAGGCCGTATGACCGTTTGTAATATGGCGATTGAAATGGGGGCAAAAGCCGGCTTAATCGCACCAGATGAAACCACTTTCGAATACTTAAAAGGTCGCCCACATGCCCCGAAAGGGAAAGATTGGGATGATGCCGTTGCTTATTGGAAAACCTTAAAATCCGATGATGATGCGAAATTTGACACGGTCATCACGTTAGAAGCCAAAGACATTGCACCACAGGTAACTTGGGGAACAAACCCAGGCCAAGTAATCGGTATCGATCAGCCTGTGCCAAACCCAGCAGAAATGACCGATCCCGTGACTCGTGCTTCAGCAGAAAAAGCCTTGAATTATATTGGCTTAGACGCTAACGCTGATTTAAAAGAAATTCCAGTAGATCAAGTGTTTATCGGTTCTTGTACTAATGCTCGTATCGAAGATCTACGTGCCGCAGCAGCCGTGATGAAAGGTCGCAAAAAAGCTGACAATGTAAAACGTATTTTAGTGGTACCGGGTTCCGGCTTAGTGAAAGAACAAGCAGAAAAAGAAGGCTTGGATAAAATCTTTATCGAAGCGGGCGCAGAATGGCGTAATCCGGGCTGCTCAATGTGTTTAGGGATGAACGATGACCGTTTAGGTGAATGGGAACGTTGTGCTTCCACGTCAAACCGTAACTTTGAAGGTCGCCAAGGCCGTAATGGTCGAACTCATTTAGTGAGTCCGGCAATGGCAGCGGCAGCGGGAATGTTCGGTAAATTCGTTGATATTCGTGACGTCACATTAAATTAAGGAGCAGAAAATGGCAGGATTTAAACAACTTTCAGGCTTAGTAGTGCCATTGGATGCGGCAAACGTGGACACGGATGCGATTATTCCAAAACAATTTTTACAAGCCATTACCCGCGTAGGTTTCGGTAAACACTTATTCCATGAATGGCGTTATTTGGATGTAGAAGGCACTAAGCCAAACCCAGATTTCGTATTGAATTATCCACAATATCAAGGCGCGACCATTTTATTAGCGCGTAAAAACCTTGGCTGTGGTTCTTCTCGTGAACATGCACCTTGGGCATTAGCCGATTACGGTTTCAAAGTGATGATCGCACCAAGCTTTGCGGATATTTTCTATAACAACAGTTTAAACAACCACATGTTACCGATTCGTTTAAGCGAAGAAGAAGTGGAAGAAATCTTCCAATGGGTGTGGGCAAATGAAGGTAAACAAATCCATGTAGATTTGGAAGCGATGACCGTCACTGTAGGTGACAAAGTCTATCACTTTGAACTGGATGAATTCCGCCGTCATTGTTTGTTAAACGGCTTGGATAACATCGGTTTGACGTTACAACACGAAGATGCCATCAGTGAATACGAAAAAAATATTCCGGCATTTTTACGTTAATCTGTTTTTTGACTCGGACAGCAAATATTGCTAACCATTCGGCGGACAATTTGTCCGCCTTTCTTTTTGAAAACATTCCATTTTTTTACCGCACTTTCTCCCCTTTTATTTGACAGTATCCATGCTTATCCCTATTATTCCGACCAATATTGATTGATTTTAAAAAGAGCTGTCTATGTCACATAATCAAACCGAATTACTAAAAAAATCCCTCGCTGAACGCATCCTTATTTTAGATGGTGCGATGGGAACTATGATCCAAAAATACAAACTCACCGAGGCTGATTTTAGAGGCGAGCATTTTAAAGAAAGTGCGGTTGATTTACGTGGCAATAATGACTTGCTCACCTTAACCCAACCGCTGCTAATTTCTGCGATTCATGAGAAATACTTACAAGCGGGTGCCGATATTATTGAAACCAATACTTTCAGTTCTACCACCATTGCGCAAGCGGATTATGATTTACAGTCTATTGCCTACGAACTGAATTTTGCAGGTGCAAAGCTAGCACGTTTAGCCGCAGATAAATACAGTACACCAGAAAAACCTCGCTTTGTTGCAGGTGTGTTAGGGCCAACCAACCGTACAGCCTCTATTTCTCCAGATGTAAATGACCCGGGTTTCCGTAATGTCACTTTTATGGAACTGGTCGATGCCTATGCTGAAGCCACTAAAGGCTTAATCGAAGGTGGTGCTGATTTAATCATGATCGAAACCATTTTCGACACGTTAAACGCAAAAGCCGCCATTTTCGCCATTGAAACCGTGTTTGAAGAATTAGGTGTGGAATTGCCGATTATGATTTCCGGCACCATTACTGATGCTTCTGGCCGTACCCTTTCAGGGCAAACCACCGAAGCATTCTACAACTCGCTTCGCCACGCTAAACCACTGACTTTTGGTTTGAACTGTGCACTAGGCCCGAAAGAACTTCGCCAGTATGTTGAACAACTGTCTAAAATCAGCGAAACCTATGTTTCCGTCCACCCAAATGCGGGCTTGCCAAATGCCTTTGGTGGCTACGATTTAGGTGCAGAAGAGATGGCTGCACATCTTAAAGAATGGGCTGAAAGTGGCTTTGTGAACATTGTCGGCGGTTGTTGTGGTACAACGCCAGAGCATATCAAAGCCTTTGCCGATGCCATGCAAGGTATTGCACCGCGTAAATTGCCTGAAATTAAAACCGCAATGCGTTTGTCCGGTTTAGAGCCGCTCAATATTGATGATGAAAGCCTATTCGTGAACGTGGGCGAACGTAATAACGTGACAGGTTCGGCGAAATTCAAACGCTTAATTAAAGAAGACAAATTTGCCGAAGCCATTGAAATTGCTATCGACCAAGTGGAAAACGGCGCGCAAGTGATCGACGTCAATATGGACGAAGCCTTGCTCGACGGCAAAAAATGCATGACCCGTTTCCTCAATATTATGGCGACCGAGCCAGATGCGGCCAAAGTGCCAGTCATGATCGACTCGTCTAAATGGGAAGTGATTGAGGCAGGTTTACAGTCGGTTCAAGGTAAACCGATTGTGAACTCTATTTCGCTTAAAGAAGGCGAAGAAATCTTTATCGACCACGCCAAACTGGTACGTAAATATGGTGCGGCGGTAGTGGTTATGGCATTCGATGAAGTGGGACAAGCCGATACCGAAGATCGCAAAGTAGAAATCTGTACCCGTGCCTATAACATTTTAGTCAATCAACTTGGCTTCCCACCAGAAGATATTATTTTCGACCCGAACATTTTCGCCATTGGTACGGGGATTGAAGAACACAATAACTACGGTGTGGATTTCATCAATGCCACAGGTCGCATTAAACGCGCGCTACCGCACGCAAAAATCTCGGGCGGGGTGTCGAATGTGTCTTTCTCATTCCGTGGTAACAACGTGATGCGTGAAGCCATTCACGCCGTCTTCCTCTATCACGCCATCAAACAAGGCATGGATATGGGGATTGTGAATGCGGGGCAGCTCGCGATTTATGACGATCTCGATCCTGAATTACGTGAAATTGTGGAAGATGCGGTATTAAATCGCAGCCCAGACGCCACCGAAAAACTGCTCGATATTGCAGAAAAATATCGTAACCAAGGCAACGATGAAAGTGCGGTTGATTCTGTGGCAGAATGGCGAACTTGGCCGGTGGAAGAACGTTTAAAACACGCGCTGGTGAAAGGGATTACCACTTACATTGTGGAAGATACTGAAGAAGCTCGCCAAACATTGCCAAGTCCATTAGATGTGATTGAAGGCCCGTTAATGGCTGGCATGGACGTGGTCGGCGATTTATTCGGTGACGGTAAAATGTTCCTGCCACAAGTGGTGAAATCTGCACGCGTAATGAAACAATCTGTGGCGTATTTAGAGCCGTTTATCAATGCCACCAAACAAAAAGGTTCAAGCAACGGTAAAGTAGTGATTGCGACCGTGAAAGGCGACGTGCACGATATCGGTAAAAATATCGTAAGCGTAGTAATGCAATGTAATAACTTTGAAGTGATTGACTTGGGCGTGATGGTGCCTGCGGATAAAATCATTCAAACCGCCATTGATGAAAAAGCGGATATCATCGCATTAAGTGGTTTGATTACCCCTTCTCTAGATGAAATGGAATACTTCCTGGGTGAAATGACTCGCTTAGGCTTAAACCTGCCTGTGATGATTGGCGGTGCCACCACCTCTAAAGAACATACGGCAATTAAACTTTATCCAAAATATAAAGAGCACGGCGTATTTTATACTTCTAACGCCTCCCGTGCGGTGACAGTGTGTGCGACATTGATGAACCCAGAAAGCCGTGCGGCATTGTGGGAACAATTCAAGAAAGATTACGAGAAAATCCAACAATCCTTTTCTAACCGTAAACCACTGCGTAAACAGCTGAGCATTGAAGAGGCTCGCGCAAACCGCTTTGATGGCTTTAGTGGTGAATGGGCAGATTACGTGCCACCAAAACCAAACCAAACCGGTATTGTGGAATTTAAAAACGTACCGATTGCCACATTACGTAAATTTATCGACTGGTCACCATTCTTCCGCATTTGGGGCTTAATGGGAGGCTACCCTGATGCCTTTGATTATCCGGAAGGCGGCGAAGAAGCACGTAAAGTATGGAATGATGCGCAAGTGGTCTTAGATGAATTAGAGCAAAACCACAAGCTCAACCCAAGTGGTATTTTAGGTATTTTCCCTGCGGAACGTGTGGGCGATGATGTGGTGTTATTTTCTGATGAAGAACGCACACAAACCATTGGCACCGCTTATGGCTTACGCCAACAAACCGAACGGGGCAAAAACAGCAAAAGCCCGTTTAACTTTGCTTTAAGTGACTTTATTGCTGATCGCGAAAGCGGTAAAAAAGACTGGTTCGGCATGTTCGCCGTCTGTGCGGGCATTGAAGAAATGGAATTAGTGGAAGGCTATAAAGCGGCAGGCGATGACTACAATGCAATCTTACTACAAGCTGTGGGCGACCGCTTAGCGGAAGCCATGGCAGAATACCTGCACTTTGAGCTTCGCACCCGCATTTGGGGCTACACGCAAGAAGAATTCGACAATCAAGGTTTAATCAATGAAAACTATGTTGGTATCCGTCCTGCACCAGGTTATCCAAGTTGTCCGGAACATACGGAAAAAGCCTTGATTTGGGATTTATTAGAAGTAGAACAACGCATCGGCATGAAACTCACTGAAAGCTACGCCATGTGGCCAGCCGCTTCCGTCTGCGGTTGGTACTTCACCCATCCTGCAAGCAACTATTTCACTTTAGGTCGCATTGATGAAGACCAAGCTCAAGATTATGCCAAACGTAAAGGCTGGGATGAGAGAGAGATGATGAAGTGGTTGGGTGTGGCGATGAAGTAGGATTTATTATAATTTAACGTTTAGATTTAATAGCACTAATGAATTTATTAGTGCTATTTTTTTATTTTATAAATTGTGTAGATTTAATAATGAATAGAAAACAATAGAAAAATAACCTTTGATGAAGTAATATCCTTTCAAAATATAACCGCTTATAGGAAACTTTATGAAAAAAATCATCTCTTTGCTTTGTTTATTAGTATTAGCAGCTTGTTCTAATAACAATACGCCACCTGCTTACGACAGTACAACGCCCTTTTACAAATATATGACTCACTTGGAAGGTGAAAAAATATTGATTCGAGGTGTTGTTAAAACACCAGATAATAAAACTTATTTACTGAGTGATAACGAAGATTATGAGTTTTCAGGTATTGATGCGCGTTATTTACAACCTTTATTCCAACCTGAATACATGACAAAGCTTTTAAAATCCAATAGAAGTGATGATAAATTTTCTTTAACGCTTGCCTTTTATGCTGACCGTAGTAATAACCTTGTTAAAGTAAACTATGACCTAAAATTACCGATGAAATACCTTGATACACTTCGTCAAAGTTTGAAAGGATTAGAGCAACGTTGGCGAATAATTTATGATGATGGTAATTGTGAAGTAGGCGATTTCTTCCATCAAGAACCTTCTGAATGCAAAGATAATAAGCCTAAAACCCAAATTACCCTTTATATGGAAAAGGGAAATAAGCAAATAATCAATGGGCGTATCGTGAAATTAAATAACCGTGATGAAATTTTGAAAAAATCCTCACTCCCTATACCAATACCTGCATATCTTAGTAATTTTCGTCTAAAAACAGATAAAGAAATTCAGTCAAAAAAATGGGAGGATACAAAAGAGGCTGCTAAAGACGGAGTTAAAGATACGCTAATGATTATTACCGCACCAATATGGTTGCCTCTCTATATCTATGGTTTCAGTGGCAGAATCGGTTAATTAAAATAACTTTATTTCAATAGCACCACCCCAAGTGTTGGTGCTATTTTTTCTTTCATCTCATACCTTCTCGACATTTAGCAATTCCTATAAAAATAAATAGCAAAATAATTTTCTATTCGGTAAACTCATTTTAAAATACAAATACTTATAAGGAATATTATGAAAAAATTTATCTCTTTGCTTTGCTTATTATTAGCAGCTTGTTCGAGTAACAATACGCCACCTGCTCACGACAAGACAAAGCCCTTTCACCTATATATGACTCACTTGGGAGATGAAAAAATATTGATTCGAAGTATTGTGAAAACACCGGATAATAAAACTTATTTACTGAGTGATACCGAAGATTATGAGCTTTCAGGCATTGATGCGCTTTATTTACAACCTTTATTCCAGCCTGAATACATGACAAAGCTTTTAAAATCCAATAGAAGGGATGGTGAATTTTATTTAGCGCTTGGTGTTGATGCTGACCGTACTAATAACAAAGTTAAAGTAGATTATATAATGATCGTACCGATTAAATACCTTAATACGCTTCGTCAGAGCCTGAAGGGGTTAGAGCAACGCTGGGAGGTACGCTATGAGCCTGCTTCTAGTTATTGTGTGGCAAATGATTTCTTCCACCAAGAACCTTCTGAATGCAAAGATAATAAGCCTAAAACTCAAATTATTCTTCGTATGAAAGGGAAAGATAATAAGTCAATCATTGATGGGCGTATAGTAAAATTAAATAATCGTGATGAAATTTTGAAAAAATCCTCACTTCCTATGCCAATACCTACATCTCTTAGTAATTATCGTCTAAAAACAGACGAAGAGATTCGATCAGCGAAATGGCATGAAATTAAACGTGAAATTAGAGAATCAACCAAACAGGGAGCAGAAACAGCACTAATCATTATTACTGCACCAATCTGGTTACCTATGGCGATCGGGTGGGAGCCTGGTAGGGGTCCTTCTGGGCGCAAGTAGTTACTTATCATATTTCATTTTCTTTATAATGGCGCACGCTCGCAGCATGTGCCAAATTTTACTAAAAAACACTTCAAAAACGCACCGCACTTTCCCCTTTGTATATTGCACTATCCCCAATTTCCGCTATTATACTCCCTTTCTCATTCACTCTACTCTCGGAACTTTATCAATGAATAAATTTAAAATAGCATTACTCACAGCTGCATTCGTAGGGTTGTTTGCTTGTACCACAACACAACAACCAAAGAAAACCGTTAAAACACGATACCTTAAAAATAACATTAGCCAAGCGGAATTAAACAATCCGAAAGATTACAAACGTTATTACTATTCTTGCCGTAATTCAGAAACGGGCTCGAATTCTTATTTAACCACTTACTTCCCGCTTTCAAGAGAAAGCCGCATGAAAGATAACTTTGGAATTTATTTCCAATTAGATGGTGGAAAAGCGGTGCCGTTTGATCATGTGGAAAATCGTACCTTAAATGCACGTGGAAATCGCTTTGAAGTGATTTATCGCTCTTATGAGCCGATTGATGGAAGCCATGTGGATCTGATTGCGCGCGAGCATAATTCGGTGTATTACAAAAACAATCAAGGCATGAGAACAGCTTGGTTAAATTGTCGAGAAGGCTAATTCTCACTGAAAGTGCGGTCATTTTTAGACGCGTTTTCCAAAACAAAAAAGCACGAGCTTAAACTCGTGCTTTTTCTTTTTTATTTCAATTATGCTTTTGCTTGTGCGCGTTTCACGAAAACGACTGAAAGTGTGAATGCCACCACAAATGAAATCAACATACCAATGCTGTACATCGCAAGGCTATCTGGTTTGATCGATGGGATACCTAAGAAGCCTGCTGCGCCTAATGCAATGGCTTTTACATTAAAGAATGCGATAAAGGCACTTGCAAGGCCTGAACCAATCATCGCCGCAAAGAAAGCTTGACGATAGCGTAAGTTCACCCCGAACATCGCCGGTTCAGTAATCCCTAATAATGCAGAGATACCCGATGGCACCGCTAAACCGCGTACTTTTGGATCTTTTAATGCCACTGCCACACCTAAACAGGCCGCACCTTGTGCTATGTTTGACATTGCCGCGATAGGGAAAATAAAGGTACCACCTGTATTTGCCATTTCAGCCAATAATTGTGTTTCAACCGCAATAAAGGTTTGATGCATACCGGTGATAACGATAGGTGCATAGAATGCCCCGAAGATTGCGCCGCCCACGAAACCTAAGGTGTCATATAACCAAGTTAAACCTGATGCAATTAATGAACCCGCTTCACGACCGATTGGACCAATTACGGTAAACGCTAAGAAGCCTGCAATAAAGAGCGAGAATAATGGGGTAATGAGGTTATCTAAGTAAGAAGGCACAAACTTACGGAAGGTTTTTTCTAAGGTTGCTAATACCCAAGCAGAAACTAATGTTGGGATAACCGTACCTTGATAGCCGACTTTTTCAATTTCAAGACCGAATACATTCCAGTATTGGATTTTGCCTTGAGCAAGGGTTAATGCGTAGTTCCAACCGTCTGCTAATGCAGGGTGAACCAACAACATCCCAAGCGCTGCCCCTAAGAATGGGTTACCGCCGAATTTACGGGTGGCAGAGAAACCAAGTAATACCGGTAAGAATACAAATGGTGCATTCGCGATGGTATTAATGAAGTCCACCAAATCCGCAAGACCAGGGTGCATATCAATCACGCTTAATTCATCAACGAAGAAACCTTTCGCTGTAAGCATGGAGTGAATACCCATTAACAAACCGCCTGCTACGATTGCTGGAATTATTGGCACGAAAATATCTGCTAAGCCTTTCACCAAACGTTGCAATAAGTTTTGATTGCCTGACGCCGCTTCTGCCACTTCGGCTTTGCTCACATCGCCGATACCAAGCAATTTGGTAAGTTCAGCATGGACTTTATTCACTGTGCCAGAACCGAAGATAATTTGATATTGACCAGCGACAGCAAACTGCCCTTTCACGCCTTCAATGTTATCAATACCTTCTTTGTCCACTTTGCTTTCATCGTTTAACACAATACGTAAACGCGTTGCGCAATGTGCTGCGGTGACGATGTTGTCTTTACCGCCAAGTTTATCAATTACTTGTTGGGCGATTTGAGGGAAGTTCATAGTGCTCTCCTAATGGGTTTCTAAAAAAAAGAAATTGACCGATTGTAACTAAAACGGGGGATAATAACTAGCGGTCTAAACAAATTTTAGCCGAAAAAAAACCGACTTGATTAAGTCGGTTTATAGTTGGTGCTCTGAGCGAGACTTGAACTCGCACGGCCTGCGGCCACTACCCCCTCAAGATAGCGTGTCTACCAATTCCACCACCAGAGCGTTTATTCTGTTTTTATTCCTTATTGCGGGATGTCATTATTTTTGTTTTCAACTGCTGGAGCAACTTGTTGTTGCTGTTGTTGAACTTGTTCAGCAGTTTGAGATAAATCGTCAAACGAACCTTTTTGTACGTTGCCACGGTGAGAGTTAATGTTACCTAACACTAAAGCAATCACAAAAAAGCCAGTTGCTAAGATTGCACTGGTACGAGTTAAAAAGTTACCTGCACCAGCAGAACCAAACATCGTACCTGATGCACCGCCGCCAAATGACGCACCTGCGTTCGCGCCTTTACCTTGTTGAATAAGGATAAAGCCGATTAAGGCGATACAAATTAATACATAAACAAATAATAAAATATTGTACATTATTCTTTCTTCTCTAAATTGCGATTTCGCAAGAAAACTGGGAGCAAATGTTATATAAAATTCACGCTTTTCGCAAGCGCTTTCCCATTTTTTTTACTTAATTGTATTAAGTTTAATCAATTTTCAGCGTTTAAATCTTCCGATTTTTTGACCGCTCTTTTTCGTTTCGTTGCTGGTGTGCTTAAACCTTTTGAAATCTGACTTAAACGACGTAATGCAGTGAAATCAACAAAACGCACTAAATCCGGCAGCATTTGATTAAGTGTAAACATAAATTGCTGATAACTCGCCTGTTTTTGACTGATATCCGTTAATTGTGCTTCCCAATGTGCCGTCATATCAGGTTGTGTAGCAATATCAGGTAAAGCAGAAATCAGGATCCGCCCCGTTTCTGTGCTGTGAATATTGCGTCCTTTTTTCGTTAAAAAACCGCGTTTAAACAACAATTCAATAATACCTGCACGGGTGGCTTCTGTGCCAAGCCCATCTGTTTCACGCAGAATTTTTTTCAATTCTTTATCTTGCACAAAACGCGCAATCCCCGTCATGGCGGAAAGCAACGTCGCATCAGTAAAAGGTTTTGGCGGTTGCGTTTTTTTACTCACCACTTCGCCTCTTTCGCAATACAGAATCTGCCCTTTTTTCACGATCGGCAATAACGGCTCTTGATTTTCATCTTCGTCTTCTTTACCAAGTAACTCTTTCCAACCTGCGGTTTGCAAGTTGCGCTCTTGCGCCACAAAAATACCGCCCGCAATACTTAAGGTAATTTTGCTTTTACGATATTCCGCATCGGGACAGAATTGCAATAAATACTGGCGTGCAATTAGTTCATAAATACGCTGCTCATCAATGCTTAGATTTATCGAGCGTGTGTTAGCCGTCGGAATAATCGCATGGTGCGCTTCCACTTTTTTATCATTCCAACAACGATTACGCTGCTCGCTATCCACCACCGATGGCAGGGTTTGATAAGTCTGACAATGCTGTGAAATCGCATTCATCACTTTATGTCGTTCAGCAAAATGCTCTTCTGGCAAATAGCGACAATCAGAACGCGGATAGGTAATCAAACGATGGGTTTCATATAACCGCTGACAAGTATCCAGCACGCTTTGCGCTGACATGCCAAAACGTTTTGCCGCATCAATCTGCAATGCTGACAAGGAATAAGGCAAAGGCGCTGTTTCTTTTTCTCGCTTATCCACATATTCGGTCACTTCGGCAGGTTGTTCCGTAATGCGCTTCACCACATTTTCGGCTAAGCCTAAAGACAGCACACGACCATCTTCATCTTGGTAATCTTCACAAGCCTTACTTGGTTGCCAAAGTGCAGAAAAAAGTGCGGTCGGATTTTCAGACGTTTTTTCTTCTTTCACCCATGCCAACACTTCATAGAAATCTTTGGGTTGGAAATGTTCAATTTCCAAATCACGGCGAACAATCAAACCTAATACGGGAGTTTGTACTCGCCCAACAGAAAGCACGCCATCATAACCCGCTTGTCGACCGCGAATGGTATAAGCGCGGGTCATATTAATGCCATAAAGCCAATCGGCACGAGCTCGCGCCAGTGCAGAGGTGGCTAATGGAATAAAATGACGATTCGGTTGGAGTTTTTGTACGGCTTTTTCCACCGCACTTGGGTTAAGATCACTAATCAGACAACGCAAAATGCCATCACGTTTTTCGGCTGATAAATTGGCATAGCTGAATACTTCATCCACCAGCAACTGACCTTCTCTATCCGGGTCGCCTGCGTTAACTAAAACATCGGCTTGATAAATGAGTTTTTCCACCACAGAAAGTTGTTTTTTGACTTCTTTTCGCGGTAACAGAATCCACTTTTCAGGAATGATGGGTAAATGTTCTAAACGCCATTGTTTGAATTTAGGATCGTAGGCATCCGGCTCTGCCTGTTCGAGCAAATGCCCCACGCACCAAGTCACAACATCATCATTGCCGCATTTAATAAAACCATCACCCCGTTGATGAGGTTTTGGCAATACATCGGCAATGGCTCGCCCAAGACTGGGTTTCTCGGCAATAAACAGGCGCATAAAATTAGTCGATCTGACGACGACCTAAGAAAGAGTGGGTTAAAGTAGTGCCGTCCACGGTTTCTAATTCCCCACCGACAGGGATCCCGTGAGCAATACGGCTTACTTTAATATTATGTTGATGGCAAATTTCAGCAATATAATTAGCTGTGGCGTCGCCTTCTACCGTTGGGTTCGTGGCTAAAATCACTTCGTGGAAAGATTCTTCTACCAGACGTTTTTGCAATAAATCTAAACCAATTTCTTTTGGACCAATACCATCTAAAGGCGATAAGTGCCCCATTAAGACAAAATAACGTCCAGAAAACTGGCCTGTTTGCTCAATAGCCTGAATATCCGCCGGCATTTCCACCACGCAAAGCAAACCTGAATTTTGACGGCGAGGATTGTTACAAATATTGCACGTTTCCTCTTCGGTAAAATCACGACACTGAGAACAATGCCCAATTTTAGACATCGCTTCCGTTAATGCTCGTGCTAAATTCATCCCTCCGCTACGATTGCGCTGTAAAAGATGATAAGCCATGCGCTGCGCTGATTTCGGGCCAACACCCGGCAAGCAACGAAGGTTTTCAATAAGATGTTCTAAAAGTGGACTGCTTTGCATAATATTTATGATGGGAGAAAATGAATGGTGTGTGAACGTGTAAATTCACACACCCAATGAATTAAAATGGAAGTTTCATTCCAGGAGGTAATGGCATGCCTGCGGTCACAGAAGCCATTTTTTCTTTTTGCAATTCTTCTGCACGACGGACTGCATCGTTGAATGCTGCAGCAATTAAATCTTCCAACATTTCTTTGTCGTCTTCCATTAAAGAAGGATCGATCTCAATACGACGACAGTTATGCGCACCATTAATTGTGATTTTTACTAAACCCGCACCGCTTTCGCCTGTTACTTCTAATTGGGCAATTTCTTCCTGCATTTTTTGCATTTTTTCTTGCATTTGTTGGGCTTGTTTCATCAAGCCGCCTAAACCGCCTTTTCCAAACATTGGATTTTCCTTCTTAAATTAACTAAAACGAGCCGCATTTTAGCGAAAAAATTTGCCTTTGGGAACAGAGAAATTTATTATTCCACACTTCAAAACTTGGTTAAAAATGACCGCTCTTTTATTTAGGAATTGCTAATGGAAACTCGTTATTACTTTATATTTACGGCAGCTATTATTTTGTTACAACTGCTGATTTATATTTTTAATAAAACACTGATTTGGTGGCTGAACAAACCACTCTCCCAAAAGGCAAGACAAACTATCACTTTTACCAGTTTTTTGCTTCCTAATGTCTTAGTTATTTGTCATTTTTTAAAGCTTTTTACGGCATTTCGACTTATTGCTTTAGTGCTCGCGCTGCTTCTTTTTTCAGCCTTTGCGAGTATTGCCGTCGGAGGTATTCATTTTCTTTTCCGAAAATCTAAATCCATCACCAAAATCGACCGCACTTTACGCATTGCTTACCCCGTTTTATTTATTGGCATCATTACTTTAAGTGTGTATAACGCCTATGTTACCCGTGTTATTCATTATGAAATCACGCTAGATAAGCCCATTAAACCATTGCGAATTGGCATGGCAAGCGATCTCCATTTAGGTAAATTATTTGGCGGGAAAGAATTGGATAAACTGGCTGATATTATGCAGCAGGAAAAGGTCGATATCATTTTACTGCCTGGCGATATTATGGACGATAACGTTAATGCCTATTTAGCGGAAAAAATGCAACCTCATTTAGCTAAACTCAAGGCTCCAATGGGCGTTTATGCCACACTTGGCAATCACGATTTATTTGGAGACCAAGAGCGAATTGATCAAGAAATTCGCAAAGCAGGTATCACCGTGTTAAGAGATGAAACATTAACGTTAAATAATGAATTGGTACTAATTGGACGAAATGACAATCTTGCTCACGATAGACCAAATACTGAGCCGTTATTAAAACAAGTGAATACTGACTTACCGATTATTCTCTTAGATCACCGTCCAACGGATATTGAAAAACACGCTTCACTCCCGCTTGATATTCAAGTTTCAGGGCATGCGCATAAAGGGCAAATATTCCCCGCCAGTATAATCACAAAAATGATGTATCGTTTGGATTATGGCTATGAAAAAATTGGCAATCCACATGTTTTTGTCACTTCGGGTTATGGCTTCTGGGGCATTCCAATGCGCTTAGGATCTCAATCAGAAGTAATGATTATTGATGTGAAAGGAAAATAAAAAAGAGCGGTCAAAAATGACCGCTCTTTTATTATCAATGAAATCTTAAGAGCACACCACTTTCACCGCTAAGCCACCTTTCGATGTTTCACGGTATTTAGCATTCATGTCTTTACCTGTTTCATACATGGTTTCGATCACCTTATCTAAGGTTACGCGAGGATTCGTGGTTCGGCGTAATGCCATACGGCTAGCGTTAATCGCTTTCACTGAAGCAATGGCATTACGTTCGATACAAGGTACTTGCACTTGACCACCAACAGGGTCGCAAGTTAAGCCCAGATTATGTTCCATCGCAATTTCAGCTGCAATGCACACTTGTACCGGCGTACCACCTAAGATTTCGGTTAAACCCGCTGCAGCCATTGAGCATGCTACACCCACTTCACCTTGGCAACCAACTTCAGCACCAGAAATAGAGGCGTTCATCTTATAAAGTGAACCAATCATACCTGCAGCCAATAAGTAGCGCTCAATCACATCTTGTGTTAAAGGGCCTACGAATTTTTCGTAATAAGAAAGTACAGCTGGCACAATACCACAAGCACCATTTGTTGGTGCGGTCACGACACGTCCACCTGCAGCATTCTCTTCATTTACCGCGAGGGCAAACATATTCACCCAGTCGATAACATGCATTGGATCATTTGCAAGACGATTACTATTGGCTTGCAAGAGACGATAAAGTGACGGTGCACGACGCACCACTTTTAATGGGCCTGGTAACACGCCTTCTGTATTGACACCATGCTCAATACAATCTTTCATGGTTTTCCAGATATTATGTAAATGTGCTTCAACCTCTTTTTTATCACGTAATGCTAACTCATTTCTCATCATCACCGTAGAAAGCATTAAGCCATTTTCCTGACAATGATTCAAAATGTCTTCAGCATATTGATAAGGATACGGCACGGCCACAGGGTTATCTTCCTCTTGACCAAAATGCGCTTCATCTACGATAAAACCACCACCAATAGAATAATAGGTTTGACGGTAAAGCACATTACGCTCAGCATCTAATGCTGTAATTGTCATGCCGTTTTCATGCAATGATAAAAAGGAATTATGGAATACCATATTGGCATCCCAATCGAAATTAACCGTTTTTTTACCCTGTGCAATCGACAGTTTTTTGGTTTGTTTAACCTGGTCGATAAAGGTTGGGATTAAATCAATGTCTACATCGTGCGGTAGATAACCGGCTAATCCCATGATGATCGCAATATCGGTATTATGACCAAGCCCTGTCATTGAGAGAGAGCCATACACATCCACATGCAAGGTCGCGACCGAATCAAATTTACCTTGTTCGATTAAATCGTCAATAAACTGCTTGCCTGCTTTCATTGGGCCGACAGTGTGGGAGCTGGATGGCCCAACCCCCACTTTAAACATATCAAATACACTAATCATATTATTTCAATCCTAAGCTAAACTAAAAAGCCGCTTATAATAATCCATATACAACTGCAGAGATAGCAATTAATCCCATTACGGTAACAAATACATTGCTGAAACGACCTTGATAGCGTTTCATCGCTGGAACATTGCGGATAGCATACATTGGCATAATGAAAAGGATCATCGCAATAATTGGGCCGCCAAGCGATTCAATTAAGCCTAAAATACTTGGGTTAATAATTGCTACACCCCATAACGTGAGTAAGAAGAATACTGCGGTACCGTAATTTAATTTTTTACGATTTACACTTTCACCTTTCATTTTGAGGTATAAACCTTCTAAACCTTCACGAGCCCCTAAATAATGGCCAAAGAATGAACTCGTAATCGCTAAGAAAGCCACTAATGGTGCAAAATAAGAAATGTATGGATTATCAAATTTGTTCGCAAGATAAGACAAGATACTGATATTTTGTGCTTTTGCCTCTAATAACTCTGCTGGTGTTAAGGTTAATACACAGCTAAACACAAAGAACATCACGAAGAAAAGTAATACAGTTGAAGTGCCTTTTTCTGTATGACCTATGTGATATTCCGTTGTATCAAAATCTTTATATTCACGTTGTTGAGAAAGCGTGAAAGAAGAAATTGCCGGAGAGTGGTTAAAAGAGAATACCAACACTGGAATAGTTAACCACAATGTCGTCACAAAACCACTCGCTGTAGGAAGCTCATAAAGCATTGATGCATTCCATTGAGGAATGAGATAGATTGATAATGCAAAGAGAATCAATACCAATGGATAAACTAATAATTCAGTGATTTTCAACATTACTTTTTCACTGAATAACATTACCGAAATCAATATCGCAATCAATACAAAAGAAAGAATGACACGATTTGGTGAAGCCATGCCTAATTGATTAACGATGAAAGAATCGACGGTATTCGTAATTCCGTTTCCATAAATCAATAAAATTGGGAAGATCGCGAAGAAATATAATAAAGTAATTAATTTTCCTGCTGTTGGACCGAAATGCTCTTCCACCACTTCAGTAATATCACTACCTGGTTTAGATGAAGATAAAACGAAATAAGCCAAACCACGGTGTGCAAAGTACGTCATAGGGCCAACCAAAAGAGCCATAACCACCAATGGCCAAAAGCCCCCCATCCCTGCATTGATTGGTAAAAATAGTACCCCTGCACCCACAGCGGTTCCAAATAAATTTAATACCCAAGCGGTATCAAATTTATTCCATTTTTTATTAGTTGTAGTGCTCATATATTACCCTCTAAAGTTAATCATAAAATTATTTATTTAATGAGTGTTCATTAAGCTAGTGACGGCATTATGATAAGGTTTTAAATTGGGTACAAAGTACAACATAAGAAAATGTGATCTAGCTAACAGTTTTATATAAGCTTTTTACATAAAAATTTATCTAGATCAAAAAAGTGCGGCACACGTTATAATCATTTTTAGGTAAAAGCGTGCAAAACACGCTATATAAACTTAGGCACATTCCACCGAAAATGAAATCACTTCTTTAATACTTTCAGCGCCTAATGCAATCATAATGAGACGATCAACACCTAAAGCTACGCCTGATGTATTCGGAATCCCCGCTTGTAATGCGGCCAGTAAACGATGATCAATTTCACGTTGTGGCAAGCCAGCTTTTTCACGTAGGCGGTTGTCTTGCTCAAAGCGATGTTGCTGTTCACGCGCATCGGTGAGCTCATGGAACCCGTTGGCTAACTCTAAGCCTTTATAATAGAACTCAAAACGTTCTGCCACTCGGCTATCTTCTGGGCTAAGTTGTGCGAGCGCTGCTTGGGAAGAAGGGAAATGATAAACGGCAACAGGTGCCTCTTGTCCGATTTTAGGTTCTACCACTTCACTAAATAAAAATTGTAGTAAAGTATCACGATCTTCATCTTCATCTGCCATAAAGTTGTGCTTGCGCGCTGCCTCTACTAATTCTTGACGAGTCGCTGATAATGGATCTAATCCTACATATTCTTGGAAGACGAATTGATAACTTAAGGTTTCTGCCGGTTTACAATCAAGGATCTGTTGCAGCAAATCATCCACTTCATTCATTAGGCGGTACATATCAAAGTGCGGTCGATACCATTCAAGCATGGTAAATTCTGGATTATGGCGATTGCCCGCTTCTTCATTACGAAACACTTTGCCAATTTGAAAAATCGGTCCACTGCCTGCCGCTAATAAACGTTTCATGTGATATTCCGGGCTGGTAGAAAGCCACAGCGTTTTCGACAGCTCATCAAAAGGCGCGATAAATTCTGTACTAAAAGTTGAAAGGTGAAGATCCGTCACGCCAAATTCACTTAAAACTGGGGTTTCCACTTCTAATAATCCACGTTCAGTAAAGAACTGACGAATATCCGCAATGATTTTGGCTCGCGCCAATAAGTTTTTAATTGAGGCGGAAGGTTGCCATTGTGTTTTTTCATCGCTAAGTGCGGTCATTTTTTTCTCCGTTTTCACCTTTAAAATGAATTAGGCTATTGTAAACAAGACTGATTTTTAACTCAATAATCCGACTAAATCATTCTTAAACGCAAACGGTTATCATCTATAAATATATAAAAAATTAACTTTTTTGAGTTAGATCACACTTTTGATATTTTATCCCTTTATTCGGGAAAAAAAGTTACTAATTTGTAAACAAAAGTGGCAGAATTACCACAAGCCCCCATTAATTTAGGGCGTTTTATTTTTTTACTTTCTATATGATTGGAGGATATCGTGCAAACGGTTAATGTCGATATTGCTATTGTTGGTGCCGGTGGCGGCGGTTTACGTGCAGCAATTGCAGCAGCAGAAGCAAACCCTAACTTAAAGATCGCATTAGTTTCTAAGGTTTATCCTATGCGTAGCCATACGGTTGCAGCAGAAGGTGGTGCGGCCGCAGTAATTAAAGAGGAAGATTCCTACGATAAACACTTCCACGATACCGTTGCCGGTGGTGACTGGTTATGTGAACAAGATGTAGTGGAATACTTTGTTGAACATTCTCCAGTGGAAATGACTCAACTTGAACGTTGGGGCTGTCCTTGGAGCCGTAAGGCAGATGGCGATGTGAACGTGCGTCGTTTCGGTGGGATGAAAATCGAACGTACTTGGTTCGCGGCAGACAAAACCGGTTTCCACTTATTACATACTCTTTTCCAAACATCCATTCAATATCCTCAAATTCAACGTTTTGACGAGCACTTCGTTTTAGATATCTTAGTTGATGATGGCCATGCTCGCGGTATGGTGGCGATGAATATGATGGAAGGCTCACTTGTTCAAATCAACGCAAATGCGGTTGTAATTGCAACTGGTGGTGGCTGTCGTGCATTTAAATTCAACACCAACGGCGGTATCGTAACCGGTGATGGTTTATCAATGGCATATCGTCACGGTGTTCCTCTTCGTGATATGGAATTCGTCCAATACCATCCAACCGGCTTACCGAACACCGGTATCTTGATGACTGAAGGTTGTCGTGGTGAAGGCGGTATCTTAGTGAATAAAAACGGCTACCGTTATTTACAAGATTATGGTCTAGGCCCTGAAACCCCAATCGGCAAACCTGAAAACAAATATATGGAACTGGGTCCGCGTGATAAAGTTTCACAAGCATTCTGGCAAGAATGGAAAAAAGGCAACACCTTAAAAACTGCAAAAGGTGTCGATGTGGTTCACCTTGACTTACGTCACTTAGGGGAAAAATATTTACATGAACGTCTTCCATTCATTTGTGAATTAGCAAGTGCTTATGAAGGTGTAAACCCAGTTAATGAACCAATTCCAGTTCGCCCAGTTGTTCACTACACCATGGGTGGTATTGAAGTGGATTACAACAGTGAAACTCGCATTAAAGGTTTATTTGCTGTGGGTGAATGTGCGTCTTCTGGCTTACATGGTGCAAACCGTTTAGGTTCTAACTCGCTTGCAGAATTAGTGGTTTTAGGTCGTGTTGCAGGTGAATATGCCGCACAACGTGCAGCAGAAGCACAACCAGCAAACCGTGCAGCTGTTGATGCACAAGCTCAAGATGTTGTGGCCCGCCTTGAAGCCCTTTATAACCAAGAAGGTAACGAATCTTGGTCTGAAATCCGTGATGAAATGGGTACCGTAATGGAAGAAGGTTGTGGTATCTACCGTGACCAAGAAAGCATGCAAAAAGCAGTAGATAAAATTGCTGAGCTTAAAGAACGTTATAAACGTATTCGTGTTGCAGACCGTTCAAGCGTATTCAATACCGATGTGCTTTACACCGTAGAATTAGGTTACATCCTTGATGTGGCACAATCTATTGCCAACTCTGCAATTGAACGTAAAGAGTCTCGTGGTGCACACCAACGCTTAGACTACACTGAACGTGATGATGTGAATTATTTAAAACACACCCTTGCTTACTACAATGGCGATGATGCACCGCGTATTGAATACAGTCCGGTGAAAATCACTAAATCTCAACCAGCAAAACGTGTTTATGGTGCTGAAGCAGAAGCGGCAGAAGCGGCTGCGAAAGCTAAGGAGCAAGCAAATGGCTAATTCACCGGTAATGACTGTAGAAGTATTACGCTACAACCCAGAAAACGATCAAGAGCCACATTTAAGCTCTTATCAAGTACCTTATGATAACCAAACCTCTCTTTTAGATGCGTTAGGTTACATTAAAGATAAACTTGAACCGTCTCTTTCTTATCGTTGGTCTTGCCGTATGGCAATCTGCGGTTCTTGTGGAATGATGGTCAATAACAAACCAAAATTGGCTTGTAAAACGTTCTTACGTGATTACAGCGGCCACATGCGTATTGAACCATTAGCAAACTTCCCTATTGAACGCGACTTAGTGGTTGATTTAAGCCACTTTATCGAAAGTTTAGAGGCAATTAAACCTTATATTATTGGTAATGAAGCACCAGCATTAGATGGTAAACCACATCCATCGAAAGAATTGCAAGTAAGCCGTACTAAACAGACTCCGGCACAGCTTGAAAAATATCGTCAATTCTCAATGTGTATCAACTGTGGTTTATGCTATGCCGCTTGTCCGCAATTTGGTTTAAATCCTGAATTTATTGGCCCAGCTGCAATTACAATGGCACACCGTTACAACCTTGATAACCGTGACCATGGTAAAGCACAACGTATGCCATTATTAAATGGTAAAAACGGTGTTTGGAGCTGTACTTTCGTTGGTTATTGTTCTGAGGTATGTCCAAAACATGTGGATCCGGCTTCTGCTATCAACCAAGGCAAAATTGAAAGCGCCAAAGATTATGTTATCTCAATGCTAAAACCAAAAGGCTAAGGGGAAGAATATGTCAGTAACAGTAAGTAAACGTAAAAAATATGTTCGCCCAATGACGGCTACTTGGTGGCAAAAATTGGATTTCTACAAAGCTTATATGGTGCGTGAAGCGACCTCTATCTTTGCTGTATGGTTCTGTATCGTATTGCTTTATGGCGTACTTTGCCTTGCAAGCAATCCTGTTCCAGGTCTAGGCATTATTGATTTCATTAGCTTCTTAAGAAATCCAATTGTGGTGTTCTTAAATATCATCACATTAATTGCGACTTTATATCACACTGCAACTTATTTTGTGATGACACCAAAAGTGATGAACATCATTGTTAAAAATGAGCGTTTACCACATCACGTGTTAAGAAATGCACTTTGGGCAGTTACAGCTGTGATTAGTGTTGTCGCATTAATTTTAGTTTATATGTAGGGAGAGAAAAAATGGTCGAACAAAATCCAAAACGCTCTGGTGAACCACCAGTATGGTTGATGTTTGGTGCTGGCGGGACTGTCAGTGCGATTTTCTTCCCTGTGGTAATCTTAATCCTTGGTTTATTGTTACCATTCGGATTAATTGATCCACATAACTTAATTACATTCGCTTATTCTTGGATCGGAAAATTAATTATTTTAGTTTTAACAATTTTCCCAATGTGGTGTGGCTTACACCGTATCCATCACGCGATGCACGATCTTAAAATCCACGTGCCAGCAGGCGGATTTATCTTCTACGGCCTCGCAACTATTTACACTGTTTGGGTGTTATTTGCCGTATTAGGTTTATAATTTAAAAATACTAAATTGATAAGTAAAAGTGCGGTCAAAAATGACCGCACTTTTTTATTCTCAAAGAATCACTAAAATATTTTCTTAATCCAGAAAAACAAAAAACCCGACATAACGTCGGGTTTTCTTTTATCAAAAACTTTGATAATTATTCTGCAACAACGATAACATCTAATGTTGCAAATACTTCGCCGTGAAGTTGGAAACGAACATCGTGGTCACCAAGAGTACGGATTGGACCATTTGGTAAACGAACTTCGCTTTTCGCAATTTCAACACCAGCTGCAGTTACTGCTTCTGCTACATCACGAGTAGTGATTGCGCCGAATAAACGACCTTCATCACCTGCTTTAGATGCGATAGTGACAGAACCTAACGCAGTCACTTGTGCTGCGCGAGCTTGAGCTGCTGCAAGACTTGCTGCTGCCGCTGCTTCTAACTCTGCACGACGTGCTTCAAAGTGTTCAATGTTAGCTTTAGTTGCCATAACTGCTTTACCTTGTGGGATTAAGAAGTTACGAGCGAAACCAGATTTAACATTAACTTGATCACCTACGTTGCCTAGGTGAACGATTTTATCTAAAAGAATTACTTGCATTTCCTAACTCCTTCTTAATTGTGATGAGAATCAGAGTAAGGTAATAACGCTAAATAACGAGCGCGTTTGATTGCGCGTGCTAATTGGCGTTGGTACTTCGCACGAGTACCGGTAATGCGGCTTGGTACAATTTTGCCGCTTTCAGAAATGTAGTTCTTTAATGTAGCGATATCTTTGTAATCGATTTCAACAACATTTTCCGCTGTGAAACGGCAGAACTTACGACGACGGAAATAACGTGCCATTTGGCTGTCTCCTAATCTATAAATTCGATTTGCTCGGCATGCAATACTAACTGCGTTAAACCATTTGAGGTTTTATGTGAAGTAATAAACCCCACCACAAGAAGTTTACTGCCGACCGTAATGCTTTGAGTTTTTTCTATTAACTGATTGCCACTGACTTGAACTGGCATCTTTAAGCACGCTTGGCGTGATAAACCACTTTCGACTTGTTCGGAACGATGTTCCAGCCAAAACTGGCAATGCGCAATCCCGTTAGGGCTTTTGCTTCGCTTGGGTAATTGACACACTGTGCCGATTAACGAGAAGCGATTATCAAGTTTTGAATTACTCTTCAGCATCCTCAAAATCGTTGTTTTCAACTTCAGCTAAAGGTTTACGTTCTTCTTTAGCCGCTTTCATTGGGGACGCTTCGGTTACGGCGTGCTTAGTATGGATAACAAGACTGCGTAATACAGCATCGTTATAACGGAAAGTCGTTTCTAGCTCGTCGATGACTTGTTGAGGCGCTTCTACATTCATAAGCACATAGTGTGCTTTGTGTAATTTGTTAATTGGGTACGCTAATTGACGACGACCCCAATCTTCTAGGCGATGAACTTGACCACCAGCTTCTTTAACAGAACCTGTGTAACGTTCGATCATACCTGGTACTTGCTCGCTTTGGTCCGGATGAACCATAAACACGATTTCGTAGTGACGCATTACTGCTCCTTACGGGTTAATCAGCCTTTGACGTAGATTAGCCACCAATCTGCAAAGGCAAGGAACGAAAAAATGAACGTGGCTAAGGGCGCTGATTATACAGATTTTTTTCTAGACTTCAAATAATTTGTACGCTTTTCAAACAAAAAAAGCCGATATCAACATATCGGCTTTTCTTTTATTTCTAAATTAACGGCTACGGAAAATGATACGACCTTTGCTCAAGTCGTAAGGTGTCATTTCTACTGTTACTTTATCGCCCGTTAAGATACGAATATAGTTTTTACGCATTTTGCCAGAAATATGTGCAGTCACTACGTGACCATTTTCTAACTCAACGCGGAACATGGTATTTGGTAAGGTTTCCAAAATTGTGCCTTGCATTTCAATGCAATCTTCTTTTGCCATTTTATCCTCTAAAATAATAATTTTTTTGACCGCACTTTTTGCGGGTTATAAATGAAAAACGGGCGGATTATAGCCGTTTTTGGCGTTAGACGAAAGATTAAAATAAAATTGAACAGAAAAAAATCACTTTTTTCACCAATTTGTACGTTGTATCAAGACTTAGGAATGATTTACAAAAGAAATACAGGCTCTATAATAACCGCACTTTTCTTATTAAATAGTACTTATGAATTCAAAAAAACACTTAGGCCATACAGCGCGTAAACGCTTTGGTCAAAACTTTTTACATGATACTTCTGTCATTCAAGGTATCGTGGCGGCGATTTACCCACAACCCAATCAATTCCTAGTGGAAATTGGTCCGGGACTTGGCGCATTAACAGAGCCGGTTGGTGAGCTTGTTGATCATCTGACTGTGGTAGAGCTTGACCGAGACCTTGCAGAACGTTTACGTCATCATCCATTTTTACATCAAAAGCTCACCGTTATTGAAACGGATGCAATGCAATTTGATTTTGGTGAGCTTTATACAAAAGAAAATTTAGCAGAAAAAGGGCAGAAATTACGTGTATTTGGTAACTTACCTTACAACATTTCCACTCCATTAATGTTCCACTTGTTTAAGTATCATGATGTGATTCAAGATATGCACTTCATGCTGCAAAAAGAAGTGGTGAAACGCTTATGTGCAGGACCAAATAGCAAAGCTTACGGACGTTTAACCATTATGGCTCAATACTTCTGCCAAGTGATGCCTGTACTTGAAGTGCCACCTTCTGCATTTAAACCAGCACCGAAAGTGGATTCAGCCGTTGTGCGTTTAATTCCGCATAAAGAATTGCCACACCCAGTGAAAGATTTATATTGGTTGAACCGTGTTTGCTCCCAAGCGTTTAATCAACGTCGAAAAACATTACGCAATGCACTTTCAACACTATTTTCACCTGAAAATCTGACCGCACTTGGTATTGATTTAAATGCACGTGCAGAAAATTTGGCTATCGCAGATTATGCGCGTTTAGCAAACTGGTTAGCGGATAATCCTCCAGCTGATATTAATAAAGATGAAATCTTAGATTCAGAAGAGTAAAAAGAGCGGTCAAAAATGGCAACCTATTTCGTCGGTGATTTGCAAGGCTGTTATGATGAATTACAGCTTTTATTAGAACGTGTAGATTTCAATCCTACGCAAGATAAACTTTATCTTGTGGGGGATCTTGTAGCGCGTGGGGATAAGTCACTTGAATGTCTTCGTTTTGTTAAATCCCTTGGCAATGCAGCACAGACAGTGCTGGGCAATCATGATTTACACTTAATTGCGACCGCACTGGGTATTAAAAAAGTGAAACCTCGTGATCATGTCGATGCTATTTTTAATGCACCCGATTTTGATGAACTGATTCATTGGTTACGCCATCAACCATTACTTGTGCATAATGAAAAGTTAAACTTCCTAATGGCGCATGCAGGCATTTCGCCTGATTGGGATTTGAAAACAGCGAAATCTTGTGCGGCTGAAGTTGAACAGATTTTACAACACGGTGACTTTCATTATCTCATTGAAAATATGTATTCTGAACAGCCTGATCGCTGGTCACCAGATTTGCAGGGCTTAGCGCGTCATCGTTACATTATTAATGCTTTCACTAGAATGCGTTTTTGCTATTTGGACCATCGCTTTGATTTTGCTTGTAAATCCCCTTTAAAAGATGCACCAGCGGAGCTCACGCCTTGGTTTAATTTAGATAATCCACTTTATAAACAAATTCCCATTGTCTTTGGGCATTGGGCAAGTTTAGTCGATGAGCCAACTCCAAAAGGTATCTATGCCTTGGATACCGGTTGTGTATGGAATAATCGAATGACTATGTTGCGCTGGGAAGACAAACAGTTCTTCACACAAAGTGCAGTCAAAAATTACAGTGATTTTTAAGGAAACGCTATGCTCTCGCTTACGGCTGAATCTTGTGAACTGTTCAATATTCCTTTCTATCAATTCGCTCAAATGAAGAAATTCTGTCCGGAAGATATTCCGGCGATTAAAACGGATTACAAATTACATTGGGATAACTGGAAAGCGATTATTCAAGAAGTGGCAAAGCAACTTGGCATGCCTTTTGCGAAACCGCATATTGAAAGTTGGACCAATGGCTGGCAGGTTCGAGCACATTTCTTCGCTTATTTTAAATACGAGTTTAATCAAAATTCTGCGGCAATCTTTTCTGTGCTATTAAATCGTCGCCGACTAAGAGTGTGTTTAGATTGGCATTGCTATCGTGCAGATCGCTCACAAATTAATGTGCAACAATATAATCAGTGGCTTGATCAATTTGATTTCAAACAATTTGCTGATTTTGATATTTGGCGAGAAGATGAAAGCGAATATGATGATTTTCGCCAAGTGAAGGACATTTCTGAAAAAGATCTTCTCTTGCGTTCAGATGAGGATTTTTGGTGCATTGGGAAAAGCATTGAAAAAGCTGAACTTCATAAAATCGATCCCGTTTCATTTATCACAAAAACCATTCAACAGTTACAACCGCTTTACGATCGCTGCCATCAATAAAGTGCGGTCATTTCCATTAAATTTTTTCGTCTTGTTTATTTGTTATGCTATCATTACATTAGTTTAACATTTTTAACAATTTTGCTTTTAGGAGTACTTTATGAAAAACGTCGTGATCGTTGGCGGTGGCGCCGGCGGTATAGAGTTAGCGACATTTTTAGGCGATAAATTAGGTCGCAAAAAACAGGCTAAAGTGACGCTTGTGGATCGCAATGCGACCCACTTGTGGAAACCCTTATTACATGAAATTGCAACGGGCGTGATGGATGATGGCACGGATTCTCTGAGCTATCGTGCACACGGGAAAAACCACCATTTTAGCTTTGAACAAGGTTCGATCACGCGCATCAATCGTGAACAGAAATATGTCGAACTTGCCCCCGTTTATGGGCAAGAAGGCGATATGCTCGTGGTTGCACGTCGTATTCCTTATGATTACTTAGTGATTGCGATCGGTAGTAAATCGAATGATTTCAATACAAAAGGCGTGGCTGATAACTGTATTTTCTTAGACAGCTCTGATCAAGCACTTCGCTTCCAACAAAGAATGTTGGAATTATTCCTTAAATTCTCTGAAAACCGTGTATTAGATGATATTGGTGAAGAAGAATTTAAACAAAAATTAGTGGATGAAAGCAAAGTCAACATTGCGATTGTTGGCGGTGGTGCTACTGGTGTGGAATTAACCGCAGAGCTTTATCATGCGACTGAAGACTTATCTTCTTACGGTTACGGCAAAATCGATAATTCTTGCTTACAAGTCACTTTAGTTGAAGCGGGTCCTCGATTACTGCCTGCTCTACCCGAAAATTTATCTGCAGCGGTATTAGATGAATTGCAAGAAATGGGTGCAAACGTGAAATTAAATACGATGATCACGGAAGCCCAACCAAATACTCTTATCACCAAAGATGGAGAAGAAATCAAAGCTGATCTTATTGTGTGGGCGGCGGGTGTTCGCACCTCAACGGTGACACAGCAATTCGATGGATTAGAGCTTAACCGTATCAATCAATTAGTGGTAAAAGATACCCTTCAAACTACGGTGGATGACAGTATTTTTGCCATTGGTGACTGTGCGGCATTAATGCAACCAAACGGTAAACTAGTCCCACCAAGAGCGCAAGCGGCACACCAAATGGCAAAAGCTTGTGCAAAAAATATCTTTGCACTTTTTGAGCAAAAACCATTAAAAGCATTAAAAGCATTCAAATACAACGATAAAGGAACCTTGGTTTCTCTTTCAAGTTTTACCGCATTGGGGAGCATTTCAAATAAATTTGGGAAAAATCCACTGACTGTTCAAGGTAAATTTGCACAGTTTGCGTATGTGTCTTTATATCGTATGCATCAACATGCTTTGCATGGATGTATTAAGATTGGCTTGATTATTTTAGTGGATAAACTTAACCACTATTTAAAACCAAGATTAAAATTACATTAAGACAAAAAGTGCGGTCAAATTTAACCGCACTTTTTTCATTCCTTAAACTAATTGATTGTTATGCTCATAAGCATAAAGAGTATTAAACATCAGCATGGCAACTGTCATTGGCCCTACTCCACCCGGTACTGGCGTAATATAAGCCGCTTTTTGTATCGCCACATTATATTCCACATCGCCCACTAATTTGCCATTGATACGGTTAATCCCTACATCAATGACTATTACCCCTTCTTTAATCCAATCGCCCGGAATAAAACGAGGTTTACCCACAGCCACCACTAAAACATCCGCCTGACGAATATGATGCTCTAAATCTTTGGTAAAACGGTGCGTTACCGTAACAGTAGCGCCTGCCAGTAATAATTCAAGCGACATCGGGCGTCCTACAATATTTGAAGCTCCAACGATCACGGCATGTTTACCGTGTAAATCAATGCCTGTAGTTTCTAATAATTTCATCACGCCATAAGGGGTGCAAGCACGTAAAGTTGGGATACGTTGGCATAAACGCCCCACATTATAAGGGTGGAAACCATCCACATCTTTTTCAGGGCTAATACGCTCAATCACTGATGTGCTATTAATTTGTTCAGGCAATGGAAGCTGGACGAGAATACCATCAATGGTTTCATCGGCATTTAATTGATCTATCAGCTGTAGTAGTTCCGCTTCTGTCGTAGTTTCAGGTAAATCATAGGATTTTGAAATCATCCCGATTTCCTCACAACTTTTTCGCTTACTGCCCACATAGACTTGAGAAGCGGGGTCCGCCCCCACCAAAATTACAGCCAGCCCTGGCGCACGTTTACCTTGAGCACGATAATGTTCAATTTTACTGGCAACATCAGATTTAATTTTTTTTGATAGTTCAGTACCTGAAATAATTTGGGCGGTCATGCATTTTTCCTCAAGGTGACATTAAGTAAACGTTTGCTATTTTAACTGACTACGCCTTATTTTACAAAGACAACAAAAGAGCGGTTAAAAAAACTGGAATAATTTTGAGCAGTTGAAAGAGGAATCTAAAAAATTAATTGACTGAAAAGAAAAGCTCACTATAATTGTGCTCAATCGTCGGCGAGTAGCGCAGCTTGGTAGCGCAACTGGTTTGGGACCAGTGGGTCGTAGGTTCAAATCCTATCTCGCCGACCACTTCTTTTATATTTCCCTCGAAATTCCATACAAAAGATGTAACCCTTGAAATGCGCCCTTAGCTCAGCTGGATAGAGCAACGCCCTTCTAAGGCGTGGGTCAAAGGTTCGAATCCTTTAGGGCGTGCCATAACTCATCTCAAGCTACCATTATTTTTCTAATTTGCTTTTTAGCGAAAATAATCAATTCAACACATATTTGGTACAAACAAATAGCGTAAATTCTAGATCTCAAAATAAATTAGTTTAAAAGATGATTTTAAATTCAGAAAAGAAAATATTTGAATGGCGGTGAGAGGGGGATTCGAACCCCCGATGCACTTTCGCACATACACGCTTTCCAGGCGTGCTCCTTCAACCACTCGGACATCTCACCGTTTTGAAGTGCGTGAAATATAAAGATTTATCTAAGATTAGTCAAGTTTTTTGAGCTAGAACATAAAAAATCCAGTTCCTTTTAGCTAAAATGTAAACTTATTCCTTTTTATTGTCGTATTTTTATGCAAATCAAATCACTCTTTTCTAAAAATGTGTTTCTGGCTGTAAAACCATTTAGCGCATTGAAAGAATCTTTCCGTGAAGGTTACGGAAAACAAAAATTGATTAAAGATATTATTGCGGGGCTCACTGTTGGAGTCATTGCGATTCCCCTCTCCATGGCCTTAGCGATCGCCAGCGGTGTTCCACCACAACATGGTCTTTATACGGCTATCGTAGCGGGTATTGTGATTGCATTAACTGGTGGATCGCGTTTTAATATTTCTGGACCAACCGCGGCATTTGTCGTGATTTTATATCCCGTCACCCAACAATTTGGACTCAGTGGTTTGCTTATGGCGACGCTGCTCTCGGGGATTATTTTAGTCATCATGGCGCTGTCTCGATTAGGACGACTAATTGAGTATATACCTCTCCCCGTTACACTTGGCTTTACCTGCGGGATTGGCATTACTATCGGTACATTGCAAATCAAAGATTTCTTAGGTTTAGATATTGCCCAAATGCCACCTCACTATATTGAAAAAGTACAGGCTATTTTGACTGCACTTCCAACGATTAGCTGGGCTGATACCGCTGTTGGTGTGGTCACCTTATTTGTTCTCACACAATGGCACAAACTTCGTTTACCTGTACCTGGTCATTTACCTGCTGTGATTATTGGTACACTGATGGCGTTAGCCTTAGGACAATTTGGTTTCTCGGTTGAAACTATTGGTACCGCATTCCACTACACCTTAGCGGATGGCACAACGGGAAATGGCATTCCTAATGTCTTACCTGAATTTGCCTTACCTTGGAATATTCCAAATGCGCAGGGGGAAATCATTAATTGGAATTTTGATCGCATACAGACTCTCTTACCTGCAGCCTTTTCAATGGCCGTATTAGGTGCGATTGAGTCACTACTCTGTGCGGTCATCTTAGATAATATGACTGACACTAAACATCGCTCCAATAATGAACTGCTGGCTCAGGGTTTAGGTAATATTGTTTCGCCATTCTTAGGTGGGATTACCGCAACCGCAGCTATTGCGCGCTCAGCAGCTAATGTGAAATCGGGTGCGGTATCACCAATATCTAGTGTTGTTCATGCACTCTTAGTCTTATTCTCACTGTTATTCTTTGCGAATGCCCTGTCTTACTTGCCACTTTCTTCCATGGCCGCATTGTTGTTAATGGTGGCTTGGCATATGACGAACGTGCCTGAAATTATTCGTTTGGCGCGTCGTTCCACACAAAATGAAATTGCGGTGTTGTTCACTTGCCTAATTCTCACTGTATTATTCGATATGGTGATTGCCATCTCAGTTGGCGTATTATTGGCGAGCCTCTTATTTATTCGCACCATTGCAGAAATGACAAAAGCTATTGAGCAAACTGCACCAGAAGATCTGAATGATGTGTTAGCTTATCGTATCAGTGGCCCATTGTTCTTTGCCGCGGCAGATAAACTCTTTGCGGATTTGCATGATAAAACCGTACATACGGATCACGAGATCAAGCATATTGTATTGCAATGCGATGCCGTGACCGTGCTTGATACTGGGGGCATTCATGCACTCACTCACTTTGTACAACATATGTTGCCACATCAACAAATCTACTTGTGCAATATGCAGTTTCAACCACTGAGAATGTTAGTGAAATCAAACTCTGTTCCTGAATTGCAAAAAATCAACTACGGCTCAGATTTACAAGATGTCTTTAATAAAATTCGTGAGTTTGAACAAGCAAATCCATAAAACAGTGAAAAGCGTGCTAAAATAGGCACGCTTTTTTATCAATAAAAATAAAGGAATTCAGAATGCGTCCAAATAATCGTGAAAATCATCAATCTCGTCCAATTAAAATCACCCGTAATTATACTAAACATGCTGAAGGCTCAGTATTAGTGGAATTTGGTGATACCAAAGTATTATGTACGGCGAGTGTTGATGAAAGTGTACCGCGTTTCTTAAAAGGACAAAATCAAGGTTGGGTGACAGCAGAATATGGCATGTTGCCACGCTCTACACACAGCCGTATGCAACGTGAAGCAGCAAAAGGCAAACAAGGTGGACGCACCATGGAAATTCAACGCTTAATCGCACGTTCATTGCGTGCAATGGTTGACTTAGAAGCCCTTGGCGAACGTTCTATTACCTTAGACTGCGATGTAATTCAGGCGGATGGCGGTACAAGAACTGCTTCTATCACCGGTGCAGCAGTGGCTTTATGTGATGCTATCAATGGTTTAATCGCTAATGGCACATTAAAAACCAACCCAATCAAAGGTCTGGTTGCGGCAATTTCGGTTGGAATTGTTGAAGGTGAAGCTGTATGTGATTTGGAATATGTGGAAGATTCAGCCGCCGAAACAGACATGAACGTTGTGATGATGGAAGATGGCCGCATGATCGAAGTACAAGGTACTGCAGAAGGTGAGCCATTTAGCCACGAAGAATTACTCACCTTATTAGGCTTAGCAAAACAAGGCTGCGAACAAATCTTCGCTGCACAACGTGAAGCATTAGGTTTATAGGAACAAAAAATGGAAAGCTACAAAATCGAATTTATTAAATTCGCGTTGAGTCGCCAAGTGCTCAAATTTGGTGAATTTACCCTAAAATCAGGTCGAAAAAGTCCTTATTTTTTCAATGCTGGATTATTTAGTACTGGCGCAGATCTTGCTCGCTTAGGTGAATACTACGCGAAAGCAATTCAATCAAGTGCGGTCGATTTTGATGTCATTTTTGGACCTGCCTATAAAGGCATTCCGATTGCGACGAGCGTTTCCATTGCACTATTCAATCAATTTAACCGTGATACACCGGTTTGCTTTAACCGCAAAGAAGCCAAAGATCACGGTGAAGGCGGTAATTTGATCGGTAGCCCATTAACCGGCAATGCATTGTTAGTCGATGATGTCATCACTGCTGGCACGGCTATTCGTGAATCCATGGCGCTTCTTGAAGCCAATAATGCCAAATTATCCGCCGTCTTTATTGCATTAAATCGCAAAGAAAAAGGCAAAGGCGAGCTTTCTGCCATTCAGGAAGTGGAACGCGACTACCAGTGCAAAGTGCTTTCCATTATTGATTTCGATGATTTAATGCAATTCATTGAAAATGAAGCCGATTATCAGCAATATTTGCCGGCAATGCGTGCTTATCGTGAAAGTTATGGTGTGTAATTTATCACTTGAAAAATAAGAATAAAGCCATATTAATGTAAGGGCAGACATTTGCGTCTACCCATTATTGTCAAAAGACCTTTTTGACCGCACTTTAGGGGAAGAGAATGTATTTTTTTGGAAAGATTATCGGGGTTATTTTAGGCTTTAAATGGGGTGGCTTTTTCGGTGCCATCGCTGGACTCATTTTAGGCTCAATCGCAGATAAAAAACTTTATGAGATGGGTTCTGTTAACTCCAGCTTTTTTAAGAAAAAAACAACCCGACAAGCGCTTTTCATGCAAACGACTTTTGCGGTACTTGGACATTTGAGTAAATCCAAAGGTCGAGTGACAGAAGAAGATATTCAACTGGCGAATCAGTTGATGAACCAGATGCAATTAGATGAGAGTCATCGCAAACTTGCTCAAGAGGCATTTAGTCGAGGTAAAGCAACCGATTTTCCACTACGTCAGGTGATTCGCGAATTCCGCATTGGATGTGGACAACGAGCTGATTTACTGAGAATGTTCTTGCACGTACAAGTACAGGCCGCATTTGCTGATTCTCAATTACATGACTCAGAAAAAGAAGTCCTTTATGTGGTGGCTGAAGAGCTTGGTCTTTCCCGTATGCAGTTTGAGCAAATGCTGGCAATGGAAATTGCAGCTCGTCAATTTACTCAAGGTGGATTCTATCGCCAATACCAACAAGGCGGTTATCAACAGCAAGGTGGCTACCAATACCAACAACAAGGTAGTTACCAACAATCTTCTGGCCCAACATTAAGTGATGCTTATAAAGTATTGGGCGTGAGTGAAAGTGATGACCGTAATGCCGTAAAACGTGCATATCGTCGTTTAATGAATGAACATCATCCGGATAAATTAGTTGCTAAAGGCTTACCGCCAGAAATGATGGAAATGGCCAAAGAAAAAGCGCAACAAATCCAAGCTGCTTACGATTTAATTTGCAAAGTGAAAGGCTGGAAATAGTGCGTGTTATCCTCGCCCCCATGCAAGGGGTGCTCGATCCTTTCGTTCGCCAGCTTTTAACCGAAGTGAATGAATACGATCTCTGCATCACCGAATTTGTCCGCGTGGTGGATCAACTCTTACCTGAAAAAGTCTTTTATCGTCTTTGCCCTGAACTCAAAAATCAGGGTTTTACACCTTCTAGAACACCTGTTCGAGTCCAACTTTTAGGTCAACATCCGAACTGTCTTGCTGAAAATGCCCATCGCGCCATTGAGCTTGGATCACATGGTATTGATTTAAATTGTGGTTGCCCTTCCAAGACTGTTAACGGGAGTAACGGAGGTGCAGCTCTACTCAAACAACCTGAATTAATTTATCAAGCGACTCTAGCCTTACGAAAAACAGTACCTAGTCATTTACCTGTCAGTGTGAAAGTGCGATTAGGTTGGGATTGTACTTCACAAGCTTTTGAAATTGCCGACGCCGTTCAACAAGGTGGCGCTACTGAAATCACCATTCACGGCAGAACCAAAGCCGATGGGTATCGTGCCGATCGCATCAATTGGGAGAAAATCGGTGAAGTGAGATCTCGCTTAACAATCCCAGTAATTGCTAATGGTGAAATTTGGCGTTGGAAAGATGGTCAAGCATGTTTGAAAGCGACAGGTTGCGAAGATCTAATGGTCGGGCGTGGTGCATTAAATATCCCAAACTTAAGCCTTGTACTTAAACAAAATTGCGAAAAAATGCCTTGGGCAGATATTCAAAAAATCTTACAAAAATATGCAGAAATGGAAAACTTCCATGATTCTGGTTTTTATCATGTTGCCCGCATCAAACAATGGCTACGCTATCTCAATAAAGAATATCCTGAAGCGGATATCGTTTTTGAACGAATTAAAACCAGCAAAACTGCAGAAGATCTGAAAGAAAGACTCTGTCAGGGCTAAAAAAGTGCGGTCGAAATAGACGGTTTTTTTAGCATTTTCTCACTCGTACGATGAGTTCAACACCCAAACAAAACTTGACCAAAATCAAAAAGTTATCATACAGAACCAGTAGAATCGATGAGGCATATACCACAAAAAAGGAGAGGTGCCTTATGAAGACTCATCTATTGCTTTCTAGCTTACTTATCGCATTAAGTGCAACATCATTTGCCCAAACGCATAAAGCGCATTGGTCTTATAATGGGAAAGAAAGCCCTGAACATTGGGGTGATTTGCTCACCGAGTATCAAACCTGTAAGCTAGGTAAGGTTCAGTCGCCGGTTAATCTTGAAGCAGATAATGGAATGAAAGTGGCAAATAAACCACTTAAGATGAATTACTTCCCTGCGGAGTATCAAGTAGAAAACAATGGACATACCGTGCAAGTCAGTGTTGCACAAGAAAATGCCCCATTTATTACGCTCAACAATAAACCATTTTATTTAAAACAATTTCACTTTCACACACCAAGTGAGCATACCTTTAAACGCCAACATTATCCTTTAGAAATTCATTTTGTCCATCAAAGTGAAGATAAAGCGTTAGCGGTTGTTGCCGTAATGGTGAATGAAGGTGAAGCTAATCCAGCATTAGCACCAGTCGTTGAGAAAAAACTCACCGTTGGACAAAAAGAAAAATTGGCTCAACCACTTGATATTCAAGCGCTAATACCAAAAGAGATGGCACGCTTCCGCTTAAATGGATCGCTCACTACTCCACCTTGTAGTGAAAACGTGGCTTGGACCATTTTTAAAGCCCCAATTCAAGCAAGCAAAGCACAAATTGCCGCGATAGAAGAGATGGAAGGGAAAAACAACCGCCCAACGCAACCATTAAATCAGCGTGATGTGGAAGTTGAACAATAAGTAAAAAATGCGTGGATAGTTTCCACGCATTTTTTATTCGATTAGAAGAGATTAAAGGTGAATGTTGCCATCATAGATATGAGTCGCATCGCCAGTCATATAAAGCGGTGAGCCTACGCCTTCCCACTCAATAAGCAAGCTACCACCAGGTAGATCAACTTGCACTTTGTTATCAAGTAAACCTTGCATAATTCCAACAGCCGCTGCTGCACAAGCGCCGCTGCCACAAGCTTGTGTTTCACCTGCACCACGTTCATATACACGCAATTTAATGTGGTTACGATTGACAACTTGCATAAATCCAGCGTTTACCCTTTCCGGAAAACGTTCGTGATTTTCTAATAATGGACCTAACTCTGCTACATTGGCCGTTTCAATATTGTCCACTTGAACAACGCAATGTGGATTACCCATTGATACTGCACCACAAAGTACCGTTTGAACATCGGTACGTAAAATATAGTTTTTTTCAAATTTGTTGGCAGTAAAAGGAATTTTATTGGGTTCCCAAATCGGCTCGCCCATATTGACGCGAATTTGCCCGTCTTCTTTTACGGTTAAAACCATTTTTCCTTTTTGCGTGCTTACTGCAATATCCTTTTTATTGGTCAACCCTTTTAAGGTGACAAAACGCGCAAAACATCTTGCCCCATTTCCACATTGCGACACTTCACTGCCATCTGCATTGAAAATACGATAATGGAAATCTAAATCTGGATCATAAGGTGGCTCAACAATTAAAAGCTGATCAAAACCAATTCCACGATGACGATCGGCTAAGCGTTTAATGGTTTCAGGGGTAAAATAGGCATTTTGCGTCACAGCATCAACAACGACAAAGTCATTGCCAAGGCCATGCATTTTGGAAAACTGCATGTTTCCTTCCTTGATTTGAAAATTTTTTGGCATTATAGAGAGCAATAAGCCGAATGGCAAATAGCCATAAGAGACAAAGTGCGGTCAAAAAACACTTTATTTTCTCACCGCACTTTCATCATTACATCCAAGCGTTATTACGAATGATCCCTACTGCAATCCCTTCAATTTCAAAATGAGGCTGTTCTTCAAGATTAACGACAATCGGCTGAAACTCTTCATTTTCCGCATGCAGATAAATAACAGAACCTTTACGCTCTAAGCGTTTTACTGTCACTTCATCTTCAATTCTGGCAACAACAATCTGTCCATTTCGCACATCTTTTGTGCTATGTACGGCAAGAAGATCGCCATCTAAAATGCCGATATCTTTCATGGATTGGCCATATACTTTTAATAAGAAATCAGCTTGTGGTTTGAACATATTAGCATCAACACGATAAGTGCCTTCAATATGTTGCTCGGCTAAAATTGGTTCCCCTGCAGCTACGCGACCGATGAGCGGCAAGCCCTCTTCTTCCTCATCATTAGCACTATCATCAATAATGCGAATACCGCGAGAAGCTCCCGCAACAATTTCAATTGCACCTTTACGAGCAAGCGCTTTTAAATGTTCTTCTGCCGCATTAGGGGATTTAAAGCCTAATTCACGAGAAATTTCTGCACGAGTTGGCGGCATACCCGTGGTTTCTAAATGGCGTTTTAAGAGTTCCAGCACTTCTTGTTGTCTGGCAGTTAATGGTCTCATACACACTCCTGTTACTTTATACAGAATAACTGTTAGTATATACAGAAAGATGACGATTGCAACAACTATTTTCTAGCCATAAAAGTGCGGTCAATTTTTTTTATATTTTTGACTGCTCATCATAAATCACAAATGTAAATTTTTAGAATTTGACTGGTCGAATGTGTTAAAATGCCTGACAATACCTAGAAATGTCTAACAAAAAGAGAATATTAATTATGTCTGGCATCGTAAGTACTTATCGTAAATTATTAGAATTACCGCTTTCGGTTTTAGTAAAAAATAATCCTATTCCCGCTCAACCCATCGAAGAGCTTCAACTCAATATCAATCAACCTATTCTTTATGTTTTGCCTTACACCTCTCAAACTGACTTCGTGATTTTCCGTCGTAACTGTTTGAGTGTGGGTTTGCCTGATCCGGCTGAAAAAAATGTGATTGATGGCGTAGCATTACCACGTTATGTCTATTTAGATGAAGGTCGTCGCTTTTTTAAATCAAAAGGCGCAAAAGATGAAACTGCTAAAGTCTTCAATAAATACTTAGAACTGCACCGTGATGCAGCCGATTTAGATGTACAACTTATCCCTGTTTCGGTGCTTTGGGGGCGCTCACCAGGTAAAGAAGATAAAGCAAGCTTGCCCAATCTTCGCTTATTAAACGGTATTCAAAAAACCTTTGCGGCAATTTGGTTTGGACGTGATACTTTTGTGCGTTTTTCTCAAGCACTTTCTTTGCGTTACATGGTAAATGAGCACGGTTCAGATGAAAAAATTGCGCAAAAACTGGCTCGCGTGGCAAAAATGCACTTCGCTAAACAACGCATTTCCGCGACTGGACCTCGTTTGCCAAACCGCGAAGCTATGTTTAATAAACTCTTAAATTCCCAAGCGATTCAAAATGCGATTGAAGATGAGGCAAAATCAAAAAATATCAGCCGTGATAAAGCCTATGCTGAAGCCGAAAAAATTCTTCATGAAATCGCGGCTAATGTAAGCCATTCAAGCCTTCGTGCAGCAGATCGTTTCTTACGCTGGTTATGGAACAAACTGTATTCCGGTATTAATGTACAAAATGCGGACCGTGTGCGTAAACTTGCGCTAGAAGGTCATGAGATTGTTTATGTGCCTTGTCACCGTAGTCACATTGACTATTTATTACTTTCTTATGTGCTCTATCACCAAGGTCTTGTACCGCCACACATTGCAGCAGGGATCAACTTAAACTTCTGGCCAGCGGGTCCTTTATTCCGTAGCTGGGGGGCATTCTTTATTCGTCGTACGTTTAAAGGTAACCGCCTTTATTCTGCAATTTTCCGTGAGTATTTAGGGGAATTATTCCACCGTGGTTATTCCGTCGAATACTTTATTGAAGGTGGTCGTTCTCGTACAGGTCGCTTGCTTGCACCGAAAACCGGTATGATGTCGATGACGCTACAAGCACTTCAACATAACCAAACACGTCCAATTTCTGTAGTGCCTGTGTATATCGGTTATGAACACGTACTAGAAGTGGATACTTACGCGAAAGAATTACGTGGTGCAGCGAAAGAAAAAGAAAATGCAGGCTTAGTTTTACGTGTAATTAAAAAATTGCGTAATTTAGGTCAAGGTTTTGTGAATTTCGGTGAGCCAATTACACTTTCCAATTATCTCAATCACCATTATCCAGAATGGAAAGAACAACATCATGAAGATAAACCTCACTGGTTTAACCATGCGGTTGGGTCTATTTCTAATCAAGTAATGGTAAATATTAATAAAGCCGCTGCAGTCAATGCGATGAATTTAGTGGGGACCGCTCTACTCTCTTCTCGTCAGCGTGCTCTTTCTCATGAGCAACTACTAGAACAACTCTCTAGTTATCAAGAAATGTTAAAGAATGTACCGTATTCTACTGATGTGGTACTCCCAACTGATACACCAAAAGCAATGCTTGACCACGTATTAAGCTTAGATCGTGTTGGCGTGTTAGTTGAAAAAGATAACTTTGGGGAAATTATTCGTTTAGAACGTAATTCTGCTGTTCTCATGACGTATTACCGCAATAATATTCAACACTTATTTGTGTTACCTTCTCTTGTTGCGAGTGTCGTTTTACATTATGAAGCAATCCAAAAAGATTTATTATTGGATGCAGTACGTAAAATTTATCCATTCTTAAAAGGCGAACTCTTCCTTCATTTCAATGAAGAAGAATTAGATACACAAATTAAAGCTATTATTGATGAATTTGCACGTCAAGAAGTTATCCAATCCAATGATAATTTCTTATCGATTCACCGCTCTAAAGTTCGTATTTTACAACTTTGGTCTGCAGGTATGCGTGAAATCTTACAACGCTACTACATTACAGTGAGCATTTTACGTAGAGACCCTGGAATTGCCCGTGGTTTACTAGAAAAAGAAAGCCAATTGGTAGCACAACGTCTTTCTGTATTACATGGTATTAATGCGCCAGAATTCTTTGATAAAGCAGTATTCTCAGCCTTCATTGCTCACTTGAAAGAAGAAGGCTATTTCGATGATGACAAAGAAAAATTACACGAGCTTGCAACAATCTTAGAGCATTTGATTTCTAGCGAGATTTGCTTAACGATCAATGGTGCGGCAGATAAAGCAGATGAAGTTGAGATTGAAGTAGAAGAAGAGGATAAATCAAATAAAGATGAATAATCTTTATCTCTTTAAAGGATAAAAAGGCGTGTTAGACACGCCTTTTTATTTAGACTATGATTTGTCGTCTTATCAAAAAGCTTCTGATGTTATTTTATGTAACATTTTCTTCTAAAAATCCTTTATGATCCATCTTGAATTTCAACGCATTATGGTGTTAAATCTGCACACATTATAAGGTTATAAAAAATATAAAAATAAGCTGTAGGAATTTATGTGCCAATTACTCGGAATGAACTGCAATACGCCGACGGATATTGTCTTTTCTTTTGAAGGTTTCCGTCGTCGTGCTGGTCTTACTGATTGCCATTCAGATGGCTTCGGTATCGCTTTTTTTGAAGGTCGTGGTGTGCGTATTTTTCGCGATAACCACGCTGCATCTCAATCCCCGATTGCAGATTGTGTAAAACAATACAACATTAAATCGCTCAATGTGATTGCCCACATTCGCAAGGCAACACAAGGCGGTGTAACTATTGAAAATACCCATCCCTTTATTCGTGAAATTTGGGGACAAAATTGGGTGTTTGCTCACAACGGTAATTTAAAAGAATTACCGGATATGTCTGAGAGTTTCTGTCAGCCTATTGGCTCGACCGATTCAGAAGCTGCATTTTGTTATATGGCGGAATACTTAAAAAATCGTTTCCGCCGTAAACCTTCTGAAATGGAAATCTTTGAAGCCATTCAAGATATTACTAAAGAGCTATCACAAAAAGGCACCTTTAACTTCATTCTTTCAAATGGAGAATGGATGATTGCCCACTGCTCAACCAATTTGCATTACTTAACGCGTAAAGCTCCTTTTGGTAAAGCTCACCGAATTGATGATGATGGCGTCATCGATTTTAATGATTACGCAAAAGATGGCGACAAAGTCACCATCATTACGACTTTCCCGCTCACCAAAGATGAACCTTGGGTCAAAATGGAACATGGTGGTTTCGTTTTCTTCAAAGAAGGAGACAAAATTGCTGAGATCGTCGGTGTGGCTAAAGAAATGGAAGATGATGGTACATTAGGCAATCGCGCTGCAGCCTAATAACAAATCACAATAAAAAGTGCGGTCAAAAACATCAGAGATTTTGACCGCACTTTTTTATCTGCAATTAACGCATTGTCACAAATTCTTCAGAACCTGTTGGGTGAATTGCCACCGTATTATCAAAGTCTGCTTTAGTTGCACCCATTTTGATTGCCACAGCAAAACCTTGAATCATTTCATCTACACCGAAACCAATGCCGTGTAAGCCCACGATTTTCTCTTCTTTGCCGACACACACTAATTTCATTCGGCAAGGTTGGCGATGTTCAGTGACAGCGGTGTACATTGCCGTGAAAGAGGATTTATACACTTTCACATTTTCTTCGCCATATTGCTCAATCGCTTGCGGTTCAGTTAAACCCACTGTACCAATTGGCGGATGGCTGAACACGACGGTTGGCACAAGGTTGTAATCTAAATGCTCATTTGGTTTGTTATTGAATAAACGCTCAGACAAACGACGACCTGCCGCCACGGCAACTGGCGTTAACTCAATACCACCTTCGATAATATCACCCACTGCATAAATGCCAGGTACGTTTGTATTTTGGTATTTATCAACAATAATTTGTCCACGTGAATTGGTTTTCACACCGGTTACTTCAAGATTAATCACATCCGTTGCCGGTTCACGACCAATCGCCCAAATTAACGTATCCACTGTGGTTTCACGGCCATCTTGTAATTTCAAGGTAAGCGAACCATCAGCATTTTTCACGACTTCTTCAGGCAATGCTTTAGTATGTAATTGGATACCATCTTGTGCTAACACTTCAACTAAGGTTTCGACAATCAATGGATCTTGATTACGCAATGGGGCATGCTGACGCACAAATAAATGGGTTTCGCTGCCTAAGCTATTTAAAACACCCGCTAATTCAACTGCAATATAACCTGCGCCTACTACTGCGACACGTTTTGGTAATTCATTTAAAGCAAATACACCATTTGAATCAATCCCATATTCTGCGCCTTTTACTGCAGGAATACTTGGGCGACCACCCGTCGCAATTAAGATATGATCTGCGGTCACTAATTCTGTTGAACCATCTGCATAGCTCACTTCAATCGTTTTCGCATCTTTAAAACGCGCAAAACCATTTAGAACGTCCACATTATTTTTCGCTAACACATTATTGTAAGAGGTATGAATACGACCGATGTAAGCTTGACGACTTTCGACTAATTTCGCGTAATCAAACTTTTTCACTTCCACATCAAAACCATAAGCGGGTGCATAGCTATTAATGGCCTCTGCAATTTGTGCGCCATAGAACATCACTTTTTTCGGTACACAACCTACGTTCACACAAGTACCACCGAGATGTTTTGCTTCGATAATCGCACATTTTTTGCCATAACTTGCCGCACGGTTAATTGAAGCAATCCCACCTGAACCGCCACCGATAGCAATATAATCATAATGTTTAGTCATTTTCATTATCCTTTTTTACTCATTGGAATTTTGTTCTATTGTGCCTAAAATTGAACGAGAAAGCTATAAATTGATGTAATTGGAATTGTCTATATGAAGATTAGAAGACAGTTGAGTTGGAAAACAAAAAGCCGCTAAATTTCTTTAGCGGCTTCTTAGAATTTGGCTCCTCCTGCGGGACTCGAACCTGCGACATATGGATTAACAGTCCACCGTTCTACCGACTGAACTAAGGAGGAAATGGTGCCTCGAGGCGGAATCGAACCACCGACACGGGGATTTTCAATCCCCTGCTCTACCGACTGAGCTATCGAGGCGTTATCGTTATTGGCTACTGCCTGACAACGGAGCGTATTAAACTATTTTTTCGGGTATCGGTCAACAACTAAATTCAAAAAAAGTGAAAAAATTAGTGTGTTTGAATGGTTAATAACCAAAACGTCTATAAAAAGAACGTATTTTGAAAAACTCAATTAAAAATAACCGCACTTTATAGAAAAAATAATGCCCGAGAGAAAAGTCTTTCGGGCATTGTATTTAATCGCTGAAATTATCGTCTTACACGGAATTTCTTCTGGGCTGCATCCACTTTCAATAAGTAGTTTCTTGCTTGTGACGATGGATGTGCTGTAGTTAAGATGCGATATACCTGTTCAGGATACATCTGGTTAATTTTATAAATCGCTTCATCTTTATCACTATCAAACACACGCAATACCGCGCCAGCTCCACTGTTATAAGCAGAAATCATCGCAAAGCGTTTAGAGGTTGGATTGGTGATACCGTCTAAATATTGATTTTGTAGAATCCATAAATAAGCCACACCTGCATCAATATTGTTTGCTGGATCATACAAGTAACGTGCTGACGGTTGTCCACCTTTACCTTTCATGGCAAAGATATCACGACCGGCCGTGCTTGGTACTACTTGCATTAAGCCGATTGCATTTGCATAACTGATTGCATACGGGTTGAAGCTAGATTCTGTTTGCATAATACCTAAGATCAAACTTTCATCAATACCATAGCGCTCTGCGGCTTTACGTACCAATGGAAGATATTTTTGTGCACGCACTTCAACGTGGTTCGCAATCATCGAGATCACGACAAATTGCACGGTATTACCATTTTGTAAACGGCGAGTTTGCAATTTATTTTGGATTAAATAGGTGGCGAAGTTGCTTGCAATAACTTGGTTAGCAATTTGTTGGCCATTATTGTCCACCACCTGCCCTAATAAGAAAGGACGTGTACTGATCGGCACATCACCAGAAGCAAATAAGTCGATCCCTTTTGCATCAGAACCCATTAATAAGGTGTGCACAATCGCATTATGTAAGCGATTAAGATCTTTTTGTGTTTCAATGATGATCGAACCTTCATCAAAGCTTACGTGGCTACGCGTATAGAACGAGTCCGTATATTTCACATAGTCTTTACGGCTCGCGACTAAGAGCTCATTCACCCCCCAAATACGATCGATATTGTGAGAAAATTGACCTGTTAAAATATCTAAACCTTGCGTGTCTTTTGCAAACACTTCGTCATAATTAACACCACGTCGATGGGTTGGTGAATCGCTACATGCATACAAAAGCGGAAGTAGCGCCAATAATAAATACTTTTTCATAATATTTTGTTATTTAGATGGGGGAACGTAACCTTCAATATGCACTTCTTTGCCTTCAAATAAGAAATTCACCATTTCTTCTTCTAATAATTTTCGATGTTCGGCATTCATCATATTGAGTTTTTTCTCGTTCACTAACATGGTTTGCTTTTTGATCCATTCGCCCCACGCTTGTTTACTAATTGAATTAAAAATACGTTTACCTAATTCACCGGGATACAGTTGAAAATCCAACCCTTCCGCATCTTGTTTCAAATATTCGCAAAAAACGGTTCTAGCCATAATAATTCCTTAAAAATTGAGTTAATAAATTTTTCACAGGCTGAGCTAACCCGATCTGTTCAGGTGACATTGGATCATACCAATATTTGACCGCACTTAATAGACCAGATTGAGATTCTTTTCCTTTTTCTGACAATTTTTTCCAATCTGAACGATCGCCATCTTCAGATTTTCGATCGACTTCAACATAAATAGGATGGATATCTAAATGAAAATGACTAAACGTATGACGGAAAGTCACCCATTCTTGATATTCGGTAATCCCTTGTTCGTTCAGAAAATTCAGCAATGTTTGTTTATCATCAAACTGAGGGAAGCAATACAAGCCTCCCCATAAACCTTTGCTTTCACGCTGTTCCAACCAGACTTTTCCTTGATGAGATAAAATCAAAAAATAACTCTGCTTTTCTGGCAACGATTTTTTGGGTTTCTTTCCAGGAAATTCTGTCCACTTTTCGAGTTTATTGGCTAAACAATCGTTACTCAGAGGACAAAGATCGCATTTAGGTTTTGTTCGAGTACAAATAGCCGAACCGATATCCATCATCGCTTGATTAAATTCAGCGACTCTCGTTGTTGGTGTAACCTGTTCGCTCAACTGCCATAATTGATTTTCGACTTTCTTCTCGCCAGGCCATCCTTCAACTGCAAAATAACGAGAAAGGACGCGTTTCACATTACCGTCTAAAATCGGATAAGGTTGATTTTGTACAGAAGATAAAATTGCCCCTGCCGTCGATCGCCCCACGCCTGTTAATGCCCAAACTTGCTCAAATTGCGTAGGAAATTCGCCTTGATATTCATCTCTAATGGTTTGAGCGGCTTTATGTAAATTTCTCGCACGTGCGTAATAACCTAGTCCCGTCCACAGATGTAACACTTCATCTTGCGAAGCATTAGCAAGTGCGGTCACATTAGGAAAGGTTTTGATAAATCGCTCAAAATAAGGAATAACGGTAGAAACTTGGGTTTGTTGTAGCATTACTTCGGAAAGCCAAACACCATAAAGGGTTTTATTTTGTTGCCAAGGCAAATTTTTACGCCCAAACTTTTCATACCATTGTAGAACTGAATGGGCAAAAGGGGCATCAACAGAGGATTGAGCTAACATAACTTTCCTAAAGTGCGATTAAAATAAGCAAAAATTTTGCGATGATTCTATCACTAAAGCACACCACTTGATCAATTTGATTTTTTCAGTATAATTCGCAGTCTATTTGGTGCCGGATTGTCGGCGATTATTAACTCACGCGGTGTAAGTGGAAAGCATTTATAGCGGCGTGGCTTCAATTTGAGGTTTTCTATGAAACAAGGTATTCACCCAGAATATAAAGAGATCACTGTAACTTGTTCTTGCGGTAACGTGATCAAAACTCGTTCAACTTTAGGCAAAGACATCAACCTTGATGTGTGCGGTAGCTGCCACCCATTCTACACTGGTAAACAACGTGTTGTTGATACTGGTGGTCGTGTTGAACGCTTTAACAGCCGTTTCAAAATCCCAGGTACAAAATAATTTGAATCTGTGTGAAGAACCCTGCCCTATGCAGGGTTTTTTATTATCTAAAATTCACTATTTTCCAAATTCAATCAATAAAAAAGTGCGGTCAAAATCGACCGCACTTTTTCTATCAGTTCTAAATGCTCAATTAAAATGAATATTTTACTGTTGCATAATACGCACGACCAGGTTCGTTATAAGTATGAGCATTGTAATTTGTACTGCTTGATGAACGATAAATGCGTTTATCAAATAAGTTACTTACGCCAACACGAATGCTGATTGTATCTTTCAAATTATAACCTGCACTTAATCCCCAAACTGCATAACCACCAATATCTTCTGAGCCAGCAAGCTGATTAATATTTTTATCGTTACCATTTTCCATACGGTTCTCTGGATTTTTACGGGATTTTTGTTTACCGTATTGCGTATAAGTTAACATTGCATCCAAACTATCAGTGATTTGATAACTTAAACTTGAATTCAACGTATATTTCGGCACGATAGAAAGCGGGTTACCCGTATCTTTATTTTTGGTTTTATGCATATAAGTGAAGTTATTCACCCAGTTTAATTTATCTTGGATTAATGGTAATGTCAGATTACCTTCAAAACCTTCAATCACTGCGCGGTTCGCATTACCCCATTTATACACATAGTTACCTAAGTTGCTTAAACCGATAAATTCACCATAAGACACGATTTTATTACGATAATCATTACGGAAGTAAGCTACAGAAGCAAGAAGTCCATTTTTATCATATTCAATTCCAATTTCTTTATTCCAGCTAGTTTCTGGTTTAATGTCGCTATTACCTTGGAAATAACAAGTTTTATTATTTGGTACATTCGTTGGACAACCTTGACCTAAGGTAAATAGCAAGTAATTTGGGTTAGTTTGATAAAGGTTCGGTGCTTTATAAGCTCTTGCAATCCCACCTTTAATTCTCCAATCATCGTTGAGACTCTGTAAGAAGTTTAATCCACCACTTACGTTAGAACCAGAATAACTGTTGTAATCATAACGCAGAGATGGCGTTAGGATGGTAGATTGGGTTGCTGAAATATTATCTTCAACAAATACTGCCCATTCAGTTTGACTACTATGACCTCCTCGTACATTTGAAATGCTAGTTGGTAAATGTTCTTTCAAATCATAAAGTACTTTCCCTGTCTTTTTATCTCGTCGTCCACCAAGTAACTGTGTCATAGAAGCGTCATCATCTAAACTGCTGTGTACACCTTCAAAACCAATTGTCAGCATATGATCCACACCCAAGGTAAATGGGATATAGAATTCTGAACTAAAACGCGTATTTTTAAGAATGGAATCACTAAAAGCTGATGTACTAGAATAACTGCCCTCTGGGCCACCTGCTAAATATTCTGGTAAACGGCTGTTTTTAGTTTTATCAAAAGCAACATAGGTTTTATTGTCGAAATGATCGAATTTACCTTCATAGGTTAAAGCATAGTTCTGACGATATAAACGAGCGGTTTCAGCTTTGCTTCCTGCCAAGGTTTTGGTCTCAGGATAGTTTTTATTATTGTAAAGCCCTGCCGAACTATTTTGCGTATCACCGTTATAAATATTGCCTTGACGACTGAAACCAGAATCCAAGGTTAATTTATTTTTCTCATTGATATTCCACACTAAACGGCCATTAATATCTTTATTACGTACGCCTTCACGACCGGCAATCGCAGGATCGCCATTAATACCAACTTCATCCGCTTGCGTTTTGTTCCAGTTACCATATAAACGGAATTGCAATACATCTTTAATTAACGCACCGCTTAGATTAAAACCGACACGGTTCGTTGCGCCTTCTTTGCTGTCTTCTGGTTGATTGGTGTAATAACTTAAGCTACCGTGTAAATCATTGGTAACAGGCTTAGTGATAATATTAACCACCCCACCCATTGCACCTGAACCATAGCGTGCTGCTGAAGGGCCACGTAATACTTCGATTTTTTCAATCGCTTCAACCGGCACCCAGTTGCTGTCGCCACGGGAATTACGTTCACCACGCACACCATAACGTTCTGCATTACGAGAGGTGACAGGTTTTCCGTCCACTAAAATCAATGTATTTTCTGGCCCCATGCCACGAATATCAATTTGACGTTTATTACCACGTTGTCCTGTAGATGAGTTACCCGTTAAGTTCACACCGGGCATAGTACGTAATACTTCAGAAATATCATTTGTCGCAGGACGTTTCTCTAAATCTTTTGCCGTCACAAGAGAAGAACCAAGTGATTGTTTTACCTGATTTTCTGCTGTAATTTTAATTTCCTCAAGTTTCTCTTCGCCATAAGAATAGCTTGAAAAAAGCGCGATGGTTAACGTGCTTAATGCGAAGAATGATGTTGTTTTTAAATGATTGGTTTTATACATTGAATGCTCCCCAGGCATATGTGAAATAAAAATGCCTGAGAATTCTAGTACAATATCACTTTAGTGTAAATGAAAATTCTTATCACTGTTATTAAAATCAAACTAAAACAAATAAAATGCTTAAATTTTTGACCGCACTTTCTTGCAATCCCAATAAATTCTAGTATTATTCACGGCTCGCCAATTTGGCGGATTTATTTCTAATGTCGGGTTCCCTACCCCCGATTAACCAACTAAAAAGGTCTTAAAATGAAAATTAATACTCCGATCTTCAATGATCAACAAAAACGTTTTGCTTTAATTTTATTAAGCTTATTTCACATCTTCATCATCACAGCCAGTAACTATTTCGTTCAAATTCCATTTGAAATCAATTTAAAATTGACCGCACTTGGTTTTGCTGATGATTTCTCATTCCACAGCACATGGGGCACACTCACTTTCCCATTTATTTTCTTAGCCACTGATTTAACGGTACGTGTATTTGGGGCGAAAGAAGCGCGTTGGATCATCTTTATCGTGATGATTCCAGCACTTATCGTGAGTTATATTGTTTCGGTTGTTTTCTCTAATGGACAATATCAAGGCTTAGGAGCTCTCAGTGAATTCAATATGTTTGTTTTCCGTATTGCATTTGCGAGTTTCTGTGCTTATGTTTTCGGACAATTATTAGATGTTTTAGTTTTCAATCGCTTACGTCAATTAAAAACCTGGTGGATTGCACCGAGTAGTTCAATGACATTTGGCTCTCTTGCTGATACCTTTATGTTCTTTGCCGTAGCGTTCTATCAAAGTAGCGACCCTTTCATGGCAGAACATTGGTTTAGTCTTGGATTTGTTGATTATTTATTTAAATTGTTTGTCGGCATTGTCTTATTTGTACCTGCTTACGGTGTGGTGCTCAGCATGATTTTGCGCAAACTTCAATCACTCGCGAATTCCCGCCAATTCGCTTAACTTAAGGAAATAAAATGGCTGAAACGCTTTCTCTTAGAGCCAAAATAGAACAAAGCCCAATGGGTGCCTATCAATGGATGATTGTGGCAATGGCCGCCATCATGAATTTACTAGATGGCTTTGATGTACTCGCCCTTGCCTTTACTGCAACAGCTATTCGAAACGAATTTGGTCTAACCAGGATTGAGTTAGGTTATTTATTAAGTGCCGGCTTATTTGGTATGGCTGCAGGCTCGCTTTTCCTCGCCCCACTCGCCGATAAAATCGGTCGCCGCCCGCTGTTATTGATGGCGGTATTATTATCCACTATAGGGATGTTAGGTTCAGCGTTTATTTCACAATACCAATGGCTCGGTTTCTGGCGAGTTATCACCGGTTTTGGTGTAGGTGGTATTTTGGTAGGAACCAACGTTATCACCAGTGAATATTCCTCTCGCAAATGGCGTAGTTTTGCGATCAGTGTCTATGCGGCGGGCTTCGGTGTCGGTGCGGTATTAGGTGGGATGTTCGCCGTGATGCTACAAGGTGAGTATGGCTGGCGCTCAGTGTTTCTTGCAGGCGCAATCTTGACGGGGCTATTTTTAGTGCTGTTATTTATTTGGTTACCAGAATCCATTGATTTCCTCACAACCAAACAGCCTAAAAATGCTGAAGTGCGATTAAATTTAATTGCAAAAAAAATTGGTTTAGCCGGCGATTGGAAACTTCCTGAAAAAACAGAAAAAGTTAAAACTAAATTACCGATTAGCCAATTATTTAGCGAAAAATACTTACATTCCACTTTGCTAATCTGGACTGCTTTCTTCGTGATCATGTTCAGCTTCTATTTTATTAGCTCATGGACGCCTGCGTTATTAAAAGAAGCAGGTATGACAACAGAACAAAGTGTAAGCGTAGGGATGATGATCTCATTAGGCGGCACTTGTGGTGCCTTGTTCTATGGCTTACTGGCTAGTCGCTGGACTGCACGTGGTGTGTTAATTTTATTCACCGTGTTATCTTCCGCAGCAATCATTACCTTTATCTTATCCTCGTCCGTTTTATGGATTGCGATGGTATTCGGTATTTTAGTTGGTACACTCATGAATGGTTGTATCAGCGGTCTTTATACCTTAAATCCACTCACTTATGATGCCGATATTCGTAGCACAGGTGTGGGCTGGTCAATTGGTATTGGTCGTATTGGTGCAATTCTTGCCCCAACGATTGCCGGTCAATTATTAGATATGGGTTGGGATAAACAGAGTTTATATATCGGTGTTGGCTTTATTATGTTGCTCTCAACAGTTGCCATCTTCTTCTTAAAAAGCCGCTCCGAAATTAAAGCATAATCTTTGTAAAAAATAATAAAAGGGCGTGTTGAATATATCCAACACGCCCTTTTCTTTTATACGATTAATTCAACCAGAAATAATATCCTATTGTCGCGATAACGAGTATACACACAATATTTAAGACAAACCCAGCTTTCACCATATCACTCTGACGAACATGTCCCGTACCAAATACGATTGCATTTGGCGGTGTCGCCACTGGTAACATAAAGGCACAAGAAGCACCTAAACCGATGATTAAGGCAAGACCAATTTCTGGCATACCAAGAGATTGCGCGATAGAAATAAAGATTGGCACTAATAATGCTGCACTCGCAGTATTGGACGTAAATTCAGTTAAGAAAATAATGAAGGTTGCGACCAATAAACCAATGAGATAGTAATGTTGTCCTTGAACTAAGAATACAATACCGTCAGCTAATACTTTACTTGCACCAGAATCTTTTAATACGGCACTTAAAGTTAAGCCACCACCGAAAAGCATTAATACACCCCAGTCCGTGCTTTCTTGGATTTGTTTCCAATTTGCCACACCGGTTGAACAAATAATAATAGCCGCAAGCAATGCGACGACGCTATCAAAACTACCGATATTTTTAGCAAGACCAAATACACCTGAAATGATTGGATTAATATAACTACTAAATACCCAACAAAGTGCAATAACACCAAAAATGACAAGCGTTAAAACGCGTTGACCATTCATTTCAATACGTTCAAAGTTTTGTTCAAAATGTAAATTAAGTTTTGGTTTAAAGACAATGAAAAGTGTACCAATCATCAACGGCATCAAAATGAGCATAATTGGTAAGCCATACCATAACCAATCAGAGAAGGTTAAATGTAAGTTACTTGCAACGATAGCATTTGGCGGACTACCTACTAATGTACCCATCCCACCAATACTCGCACTATAAGCAATCCCTAATAATACGAAGACATAAGTATTATGTTCTTTTTCTTTATCAAGCTTACTTAAGATCCCCATGGCTAAAGGTAACATCATGGCTGCTGTTGCTGTATTACTCATCCACATAGAAAGGAAAGCGGTAATTGAGAAAAGATACATAATAGCTACAAATAAATTACCACGGGCCATCGCCATAATTTTATTGGCTATCATTTTATCTAGCTTTTGCATATGCAAAGCAGTCGCTAAAGCAAAACCACCAAAGAATAAGAAAATGGTTGGGTCAGCAAACGCCACTAAAGCTTGTTTGGTTGTCACCAAATCAAGTGCAATCGCAAGTAATGGCACCAAAAGAGCGGTCACGGTGACATGTAACGCCTCAGTTAACCAAAGAATCGCCACAAAGGCTAATAATGCTAAACCAGCATTTTCCTTAGGTGCGAAAGGTAAAGATTTTAATAAAATAAAAAAACAGGCTATCGCTAGCAGAAAGATAATCCCACTTTTATAATTTTTTGTTGTGTTTGTTTCGTTCATGAGTCCCTCCAAACTGATTACAGATGAACTATTTTCGATGTTAAATGAATGTTACAAACTTTCAACTAACAAATGTTTAAAATGTGATCTTGTTCAAAAAATTTTTGACAAAAAAAGTGCGGTTATTTCTAACCGCACTTTAAAAAGGTCAATAATTTCAAATTTATTCTTCGAAATCTTCTAAATCTAATGCTTCTTGTGAAAGAATAATACCTGTTAAATCAGCATAAATATAATCTTCAGGGAAGAACGTCACGCCACCAAAATTGACCGGAAGATCACTTTCACCATGATTATTTTCATCTGCGCCAACTGGAATTGGAGCAAGCGCATGAATACCGATATCAATATTTTCAAGTTGTTGAATTTGACGCACTGCACCGTAAACAATAATGCCCGCCCAGTCATTATCTGCGGCAAGTTGTGCAAGCTCAGCATCAATTAAAGCACGACGTACCGCACCGCCACCATCTACGACAAGTACTCTGCCGTTACCATTTTCTTCGAGAATTTCGGCAATTAATCCATTATTTTCAAAACATTTTACTGTCGTCACTTTGCCGTAGAAATTGCTGACACCACCAAAGCTAGAAAAAATTGGCTCAACCACATCCACTTGATCTGCATAAATATCACAAAGTTCTGAAGTATCGATATACATAATGTACCCCTTGTCGTTAAAATTTTTTCTCTAGTATAAGCCGATTTAGCCGATAAGCAAGCCTAAACTAAACAAGATATTGATAAATAAAGAAATCATAGACATCTGAGCCAACATCGGACGCAACACTGCGGGCTCTTTGCTGCGATAAACAAATAATGCATGTTTTAATAACAATGGAAATGCCAATAAAAATAAGAAATGCCAAGGGCTAAATGCTGTTGATGCCGCAAATAGCACATAACATAAAGCGGCAACGCTTAATAAAACACAGTGATAAATACGTCCTTTCTTCGGTCCAATACGTACCACCAAGGTATTTTTTCCTACTTTCGCATCTTGCTCAATATCACGTAAATTATTGATATTTAAAACGGCTGTTGCTAATAAACCTGAGCCCAGGGCAGGTAAAGTAATTAAGCTATCAATGCTGTGAGTTTGTAGATAATAAGTTCCACCTACACCTAATAGTCCAAAAAAGAGCAAAACAGACAAATCCCCTAAACCTAAATAACCATAAGGCTTAGCGCCTACGGTATAAGTAATAGCAGCAATAATGGCAAGAATACCCAAGCCAGCAAAGGCCAATAAATCTGTGAGACTTTGATATGCGATACCAATTAAGAATGCACCTGAGAAAAATGCTCCCACCGCCATTAAAATTAAGCCCCACTTAAGTTCATTCGCGGAAATCGCACCTTGCTGAATACCGCGTAAAGGCCCAATACGTTCTTCAGTATCTGACCCTTTTTGATGATCGCCGTAATCGTTAGCAAAGTTGGAAAGTACTTGCAATAAAATGGTAGTGAGCAAGCAAAGTAACATCACGGTGAGATTAAAACTTTCTTTATCCGCCCAATATGCCAATGCTGAGCCAGTAAAAATAGAAGCTAATGCCAAAGGCAAGGTTTTTGGGCGAGCAGTTTCCCACCACATTTTCAATTTATGATTTGTCATTTTTTTTGACCGCACTTTTGATTACAATAAAGGGCGTATTCTACACGGAAATTGCCTTTTTATGAATGATTTAACACTGACTCTTCACCCAATTGCGGTGATTCACACGCCTTACAAAGAAAAATTCTCAGTGCCACGCCAACCAGATTTAGTACAGGATGGCATTGGCATCGTGGAACTGCTCCCTCCCTATAATTCACCAGAGGCGGTGCGAGGATTAGAGCAATTTAGCCATCTTTGGCTTATCTTCCAATTCGACAAAATACCCCATGGAAAATGGCAATCCACTGTTCGCCCCCCTCGTTTAGGCGGCAATCAACGTGTCGGTGTATTTGCTTCGCGCGCTACGCATCGCCCTAATCCTCTAGGTTTATCCAAAGTTGAATTACGCCAAGTGGAATGTATTCATGGACGTGTTTTCTTGCATTTAGGCTCCGTGGATCTTGTCGATGGCACACCTATTTTTGATATTAAACCTTATATTGCCTATGCTGATAGTGAGCCTGAGGCAAAATCAAGTTTTGCACAAGAAAAACCACCTGCAAAATTAAGCGTTGAATTTACAGAAATCGCCCAAAGTGCGGTGGAAAAATATCATAAAAATCGACCGCACTTAGCGAGATTCATTACGGAAGTGATCGCACAAGATCCCCGTCCCGCTTATCAACAAGGTAAAGAAACCGATCGTATTTATGGTATTAGTCTGTACGAATTTAATATTAAATGGCGTATTAAAGCAGGGACAATAGATTGTGTCGAAATTCTGGATATCCAAAAATTAAAAGAACAAAAAAGCTGACTTTCGTCAGCTTTCTTTTTATCGTTTTAATCCTGTCTAATCCGGCAATGCATTTATCACAGCTTTGACGAGCGTTGCCAATGGAATCGCGAAGAATACTCCCCAGAATCCCCATAATCCGCCAAAAATCAGCACGGAAATAATGATTACTAAAGGGTGTAAATTAACGACTTCAGAGAATAAATACGGTACTAACAAGTTTCCATCTAGAAGTTGACTCACCGCAAAGGCCACAATTAAATACCAAAACGTTGGGGAAATGCCAAACTGGAACATCGCCACTAACGCAACAGGAATCGTCACCAATACCGCACCAATATAAGGGACTAAGACAGAGAGACCTACGACAACTGAAAGTAACAGCGGATAATTTAAACCAAAGCTTAAAAAGATGATGTAAGTCACCACGCCAACAATCAAAATTTCTAACAATTTGCCATGAATATAATTCGCAATTTGTTGCTGCATCTCATTCCATACTTTAGACGCTAAAAGACGGTTTTTAGGCAAAAATCGGCTTACACCAGCAAGAAGTTCTGTTTTATCTTTCAGCATAAAGAACATCATTAATGGCACTAAAAATGCATAGATACCCAATGATACAAGGTTCATTAATGAAGTAATCGACAATTTCACCGCAGATTCACCAAAGCCCAAAATCTTCGCTCGAGCCGCACTAAAAAAGGTGTCAATCATGGTGTAATCGATGAGTTCAGGATAATGCTCAGGAAGGGCTAATAACCATTCATGTAACTTATTGAACATGGCTGGCAAATCGCTTAATAAGGAAATCGTTTGATTCCATAATGTTGGTACAAGCCCGAAGAAAATTAATAACGCTAAGGTTAGAAAGCCACCAAAAATAATTAACGTAGCGAGCATTCGAGGAAATTTTAATTTTTTCGTCAGGAAATTAATTGGCATTTCCAATAAATATGCTAATACAATGGCAATCAGCAACGGGGCGATTAAATCACTAAAGAAATAAATCGCAATAAAGCCAAACAACAAAATGGCAAGTAGCCCCATCGCATGAGGATCGCTTAAGCGGCGGCTATACCAATTTTTTAGCATTTCAAACATAAAGTCTTCCTAAACAAGTATTTTTTGTCATTATAAGTTAAAATTTAAATCAATCCTATATCCACTCATTCAACATAAAATAGAAGGAAACGTTATGTCTGTTAAGATTTACCATAATCCGCGCTGTTCAAAAAGCCGTGAAACCTTAACTTTATTAGAAGAAAAAGGTATCCAACCAACTATCGAACTTTATTTGCAACAACACTACTCTGTTGAAGCATTACAGCAACTGGCTAATAAATTAGGATTAGATGATGTTAGAAAAATGATGCGTACCAAAGATGAGCTTTATCAATCATTAGGGTTAGATAATCCTGCATTAACTCATGATGATTTATTAAAAGCCATCAGTGAAAATTCAGCCTTATTAGAGCGCCCGATTGTGGTAAAAGGTGAAAAAGCCAAAATTGGACGACCGCCTGAAAGCGTACTCGCCATTTTGTAATTTTATTCATTTTCGCTATAATGACTTGCCGTGAAACACTTCACGGCAATTTTTTAGAGGTAAATATGACAAAAAAAACAAAAAGTGCGGTTGAAAATCAGCCCATTTATCAACACGCCAAAGGAGTCGTGAAAGATAATGCTGTGATGGCACTATTACACGACAAATTATTCCGCCAACGCGTTGAGAAAAAACGTAAAGGCAAAGGCAGTTACCAACGAAAAGCAAAATATGCAAGCAATTGGTTTGAAAAGCCCGATGATAAAGTTTTTGATTTCAGAAATTTTATCATCGGGTTTTTCGTTTCAATTTCAGTATAAAAAATAACAAACAGAGGAAGTCTATATGTCAATCAAAACAGAAGTTTTATTTAACAATACTTGGAATGTCCGTATCAGTGATCCGGGTGAAGAAGGGGCTCAAAGCCACTTTTTTGAAACCATTTATCTCACGCTCACGGCTTATTTTGAAGGCGAAAATGTGCGTTATGAATTTGTGCGTAAAGTAGAAGATCAAGTAAAAATCAAACGCTCATTTACAGAATTAGGTGAGTTATTCAAATTCTTAGGGGATTATTTGGATCCGGTTTCACTCGGTAACCTCGGCGTAAAAATGGGTAACTTAGGCGTGAAAGCCGAATAAATCGGTTTCCAATAAAAAAGTGCGGTCAAATTGAACCGCACTTTTTATTTCTCAACTTACTATATTATTGCGCAAGTAGCACACCCAACGCTGAATAGAGCGATTGAGCCGCTTCATTTGGTAATGCCTTGCCATCTTCATCAGTGATCACGACCGCACTTTGTTTACCCACCGCAGAAATTTGCATTTGGTAAACGCCTTTTTCTAGATTAGGCGGATTCACACCTAAACGTAACCACTCTTGTTTATCCAATGGTTTATATTTCAATTCACGATAACCACGGCCTGCAGATTCAGATGTTGCTTTAAAGCCTAATTTCGGTAGAGCCGAACCTAAACGTTGCCATGCTTGACCAAAGCTTGCATCCATACCCAATGCCATTCTGCCATTCGTATCAGTAATTAAACCAGATTGGAAAGGTCCTACAGAAGCACTACTTAAATCTTGTTGTTGCTTGTTATAAGCGCTAGTGAGCGCCGAAACAAAACGATTTAAACGATCAGATGCATAGCGCTGCTTATCAGCTTGATTTGGCGTATAAATCACACCATCACGACGCATTTGTTCTACAGAAACCGCTAACGCACTTGCATCTTGCGCCATAACTTGTTCAATTTTATAACGGATCTCTGTATTGGCTTTATCATCTGCACGACCCGTTGACGCCCAATCGCTAATTAATACCGCACCATTTAAAGTTGAATTCGTGCCTTCTTCTTTCAATAAACGCTCAATTTGTTTGAGATTATAAAGCTCTGCTTGTGCATCCGTATAAACAATCAATGCACGTTCACCATCAAATTGTGTCAAAGAATTTTTGATAATCGCTAATGGGGTTGAAGGCGGACGAATATCCACGCGTTCTTTTTTCGCATTAAGCTGAGGAAGTTCATAAGTCGGATCGGCTTGCGGCAATGTTACACCACCACTTGCTAAAGGAGAAAAGCTCGGTATTTCACGATCAGAATTTTGATAAGTGTCATTAGCCGTCTGCATTTTTTCTGCGCTGTTTGAACACGCCGATAATAATGCTGCCGCGACTAAACTCAGTACGATTTTTTTCATTCCTTAAATCCTTCAATAAAAATAATTAAAATAATGACCGCTCTTTGACAAATAAAAAAGCCGAAAGTTTAAAGGGCTGTAAAAACAACCCTTTAATTCATTAAATTAAGCTAGCAATTTTTAATGCTTCTTCTACTTTTACTTGCGCGCTTTCGCTTAACACAGTAAGTGGTAAACGTAAGTGTGGAGTCTTAATTAAACCTAAACGATATGCAGCCCATTTAACTGGAATTGGGTTTGATTCAATAAATAAATCTTGATGTAAAGGCATTAAACGTACATTAATTTCTTCCGCTTTCGCAAAATCGCCCGCTAAAGCATAGCGGCACATCGCGGCCATATCTTTTGCAGCAAGGTTATTTGTCACAGAAATAACACCCTCTGCGCCTAATTTCATCGCTTCTAACCCTGTGGCATCATCTCCACTTAATACAATGAAATCTTTACCGGCTAATTCTTTAATCGCTGTAATGCGAGTTAAATCGCCTGTTGCTTCTTTAATCCCTACAATATTCTCAATTTGAGATAAACGCGCCACGGTTTCAGGTTTCATATCACTACCAGTACGACCCGGTACGTTATAAAGAAGTTGTGGTAGGTCCGTGCATTCTGCAATCGCTTTAAAGTGTTGGAACATGCCTTCTTGAGTTGGCTTATTGTAGTAAGGCACAACAGATAAGCAACCCGCGACTCCGCTATCTCGTAGCAATTTTGTCATCACAATGGCTTCGCTCGTTGCATTCGCACCAGTGCCAGCAATAATTGGAATACGTCCTTTTGCTAACTCAACTGTCTTTTCAACCACCTTCACATTTTCTTCAATGCTTAATGTGGCAGATTCTCCCGTTGTACCCACAGATACAATTGAATCTGTACCTGCATTGATATGAAACTCGATAAGTTTTTCTAATGTTTCAAAATCAATGTTTCCGTGGTTATCCATCGGGGTTACTAAAGCAACAATACTGCCTGAAAATAAGGGGTTTTGCGTAGTCATAAGGCGCTCCATTTACATCTATTTTGCGTTTTAACAATAACATTTGAAAATATCTGGTTATAATCGCTAAAATAGCTTGAATTTACAAATCATTTTTTACATTTTTAAGGATTTTTTATGAAAACATTACAAGTGGGTGACTTAGCACCGCAATTCACCCTTTTAAATCAAGACAATCAGCCAATTTCACTTAGCGACTTTAAAGGCAAAAAAGTACTCGTGTATTTTTATCCAAAAGCCTTAACACCAGGCTGTACAACTCAAGCCTGCGGTTTGCGTGATGCTAAACGTGAGTTAGAAAAATTAGGTGTGATTATTTTAGGCATCAGCACAGATACACCAAAAAAATTGGCTCAATTTGTTGAGAAAAAGTCGCTCAATTTCACCTTACTTTCCGATGAAGATCACCAGGTTGCCGAGCAATTTGGTGTATGGGGCGAAAAGAAATTCATGGGCCGTGTTTATGATGGTATTCATCGCATTACCTTTCTCATTGATGAACAAGGCAAAATCCAGCACGTTTTTGATAAATTCAAAACAGGTGAACATCATCAAGTTGTCTTAGATTACCTACAATCCCGTTAAAATACCTCTCAAAACAACCGCACTTTTCTGATTTATCTCAAAGTGCGGTAAAAAAAATACTCATTTTTTTAATTTATATTTACGCTTAATTTTCCATTTGATAGAATCCACATCTAATTGAAATTCATTCTCAATTCAATTTGAGTTTTTTTATTACCCATACAAGGACTATCAAATGCTACAACTTTTTGAGTTTTTAGAACAATATAGCGATTACGTGATTATCGGAATTCTACTTCTGATGAGTGTGATCATGCTCACCGCCGTAATTGAACGTTTTCTCTTTTTAAAGAGTGTGAACGTAGCGAAATATTCCAATATTCACGCACTTGAAATTGATTTAAATCGTAATATGACCGTAATCTCCACTGTTGGTGCCAATGCGCCCTATGTTGGCTTACTCGGTACAGTAATTGGGATTTTATTAACTTTCTACCAAATTGGTCATGGCGATGGCGAAGTCGATGCTGGAGCCATTATGATGCACCTCTCTCTTGCATTAAAAGCAACTGCAATAGGTATTTTAGTCGCAATTCCTTCCATGATGTTCTATAGCGGTTTAGGTCGTAAAGTAGAAGTAAATCTCTTGAAATGGAAAGTATTAAACGCTCAAAAAGATAAGGAATAATCGTGAAAAAATTTGATGAAATCAACATTATTCCTTTCATCGACATTATGTTGGTGTTATTAGCGATAGTGTTGGTTACCGCATCCTTTATTTCCCAAGGGAAAATTAAGGTAAATGTTCCAAAAGCGAGCTCTACGGTCGCATTCAAATCAGATGAATTAACAAAATTATTAACGGTTACGGCTGATAAACAACTTTATTTTAACGATAAGCCCATTTCACAAGAAGCGCTTGAAAAAGAAATTATGAGTTGGAATAAAGACCAAAAAGTAACGTTAAAAATTGATGCTGATGCATCTTTCCAAGATTTCGTGACCATTACCGATATGTTATCGAAAAATGAAATCAAAAATGTCGCCATTGTTTCCATGAAAGATAAAGGCGCCCCAAGTAAAACGACTCAAGGAAATGAATCAAAAAATACGCCGGAAGTAGGCGGAGTTGCAAGCGGAGGCGTTGGAGTAGGACGTAGTCAATGAACAGCCAACAAACCAAACGATCATTATTAGGTTTGATTATTTCTTTATTGGTTCATGGTAGCATCCTTGGAGCGTTATTTTGGAACTGGCATACGCCACATGAAGCGGCAAGTAACGCTCCAGGTGAAATATCCACGACGATTTCAATGGAAATGATTCAAGGGATGAGAGTGGAAGAACCCGCTCCTGAGCCGGAACCCGAACCTCAACAGGCAGAACCGGAACCTGAAAAACAGGAAGTCGTCGCTGATCCAACGAAGAAACCAGAGCCTGAGAAGAAAAAAGAACCTGAGAAAAAGCCAGAAAAACCAATAGAAAAACCGAAACCAAAACCAAAAGAGAAGCCAAAAGAAAAACCTAAAAATGAGGTAAAAGAAGAGAAAGCGGTAGAAGTGCCGAAGAATTTACCGATTGGCGATAAGAATATTAATTCAACGGCTACGGCAAATTCTAAAGCGACAACTACTGGTCAACCTGGCACAAATGGTATTCAAGGTGGTTCTGGTGCCAATACAGATGAACATAATGCCTATCGTGCGGCTATTCGACGTGAAATTGAACGGCATAAGCGATATCCTGCTCGTGCTAAAATGATGCGTAAACAAGGTATTGTTAACGTCAGTTTTAGTGTTGGAGGAGATGGTTCTCTGTCTGGAGAGCGTGTCACTAAATCTTCTGGTGATGAAAGCTTAGATAATGCAGCACTTGAAGCTGTAAAAAGTGCGAGACCTGTCGGTCCAAAACCTGCTGGATTTGCATCTTCAGTAAGCGTACCAATTAGTTTCACCATTCAATAAATAAAAAGGCGAACATCATGTTCGCCTTTCTTTTTGCTAATTTTAATTAGCCCATACCGTATTTTTTCAATTTCTTACGCAATGTACCACGGTTGATACCGAGCATATTAGCTGCGCGAGTTTGGTTACCGCGGGTGTATTGCATAATCATATCTAACATCGGGTGTTCAACTTCCGCTAATACTAATTCGTAAAGATCATTCACATCTTGACCATCTAATTGTGATAAGTAATTGCGTAAAGCTTGTTTTACTGAATCACGTAATGGTTTGTTTGTTACTTGTGATTGAGAGTTTAAAACTGAAACGGTTAACGCTTCAGACGGACTACGTTGTTGTTCTAACATTTTTCTTTATCCAAAATTGAATTTAAAAAATCTTCCAGCACAATTAACTGCTCTTTCGGTTCATTAATTGCGTTAAAAGTCTGTCTAAAAACGGAATCGGGTTGAATTCCCTGTAAATACCAAGCCACATGTTTACGGGCTATTCGATAGCCTTTTTGCTCACCATAGAACTGATGGAGTTCCTGAATATGATGCAAAATATGACCGCACTTTTCACGCAAACTTGGTGTTTGAATTATCGAATCATGTTCCACTAAAGCCTCAACGGCTTGAAAAAGCCATGGATTGCCTAGTGCGGCACGACCGATCATTATTGCATCAGCACCTGTATACTCAAGTACCTTTTTCGCTTTCGAGGCAGAATCAATATCACCATTCGCAATGACTGGAATTGAAATTGATTGTTTCACTGCTCGAATATTGTCGTATTCCGCTTCACCTTCAAATAAGCATTCTTTCGTCCGCCCGTGAATGGTTAAAGCCTGAATACCAGATTGTTCTGCAATTTTGCCGATTTGCACACAGTTTCGATTTGCTTTATCCCAACCTGTGCGAATTTTTAACGTCACAGGCACATCAACGGCATTTACGACTTCTTTTAAAATTTTCTCCACTAAATCGGGAAATTGAAGCAGTGCAGAGCCCGCCAGCTTTCGATTTACTTTCTTTGCAGGACAGCCCATATTGATGTCGATAATTTCAGCGCCATAGGCTACATTAATTGCTGCAGCTTGGGCCATTTCTAAAGGATCAGAACCTGCGATTTGCACCGCATTTAATCCTAGCTCTTCACTATGTGCTAAACGAAGTTTCGATTTCTCTGTATGCCAAACTTGTGGATTAGTGGACATCATCTCTGAAAACGTTAATCCCGCGCCGTAATGGGCACATAAACGTCGAAAAGGTTGATCCGTGATACCTGCCATGGGCGCCAATAAAATACGATTTTTTAATTCATAAGAACCAATTCGCATTTTATGTTATCCCCAATTACAAGTCCTAATCTCTATCAAGTCAGGCAACAGCAGTCACCGACAAGGGGTGCTATATTACGCATTTTTCTTTTTTTTTGCAAAGGGAAATTTGTTCAAAAAATGCACTTTTTTTAATTGACAAAAAGAAATTAAGCCGATTTTAATTTACCTGTAATACGGCACCATTCCTCTTTCACCGCTACGGGATCTAAATTAAACGATTGCGCATACGCATCGCATACCGATTGTGCTTGAGTTTCTAAAATACCCGATAATCCAAGATCGCCCCCCTCTTTCACTAATTGAGAAATAATCGGGTAAAGTTCTTTTAATGGTCCCGCAAGAATATTCGCCACAACGACATCCGCTTTTAAATCTGCGGGTTTATCATCGGATAAGAAAAGTTGCAGACGATCCGCCACACCATTTTGTTCTGCATTATTACGACTGGCGAGAATCGCTTGTGGATCGATATCAATACCAATCGCATTTTTTGCCCCTAATTTAAGAGCAGCAATGGCAAGAATCCCAGAGCCACAGCCAAAATCGATCACTGTTTTGCCTGTTAAATCTAAACCATCTAACCACTCTAAACAAAGTGCAGTTGTTGGGTGTGTACCTGTCCCAAAAGCTAAACCAGGATCAAGCATCACATTAACTGCATTTTGATCTGGCACTTCACGCCAGCTTGGGCAAATCCATAAACGTTTGCCAAATTGCATTGGGTGGAAGTTATCCATCCATTCACGTTCCCAATCTTTATCCTCGATTTGCTCAATTTTGTAAGCGGTGTTTTCATCTAAATGATGTGCTTGTTTAAGCAGACTCACAATTTCATTCATATCGGTTTCTGCATCAAATAATGCAATCACATCCGTATTTCCCCACAAACGTGTTTCGCCTGGAAGTGGTTCAAAAATCGGTGTATCTTGGCTATCCATAAATGTGACCGAAACTGAGCCGATTTCTTCTAAAAAATCGCTAATTTTCTCAGCTTTTTCATTTGTACTATTTAAGCGAATTTGAATCCACGCCATCTTCTTTTCCTTTTAATTAATTTCTTTATGTAACCATCTGGGTAATAAACTTACGCCTAGGGCTGAAACCACAATAATGATAATCCCAAGCGCTGAAACAAGTGAAACCTCTTCGTTGAGTAATAATACTGCCAAAAAGACACCAAAAATCGGCTCAAGTGCGGTCAAAATTCCCGAGATTTTTGCATCCACCGAATTTAAGCCTTTATTCCACAACCAAAAGGCAAACCAACTACATACTACACCGAGATAAATCAAACCGAAGAAACCAAGCCAGTTAAAATGGATATCCCAGTTTTCCGTCAGCAATAAAGTAAATGGCAGCATGGTGATGCTTGCTAACACAATCGAAATGGATGTATAGGCTTGTGCTGAAACCGTTGCCACCACTTTTTTCGTCCAACGCAAGCAACAAGCAAACACAATACTTGCCGCCACCACTAAGGAGCAACCCAATAAACTAATTTCACTTGAGCCTTCATTTCCTTGCCCACCTAAAATTAAAATGGCTACGCCTAAAAAGGCAAAAGCCCCACACAACCAATGATACCATTTCGCACGATCTTGAAAGAAAAAATGCCCAATGAAAATCACACATAATGGTTCTAATCCAATCATGGTCGTTGCACTCGCCGCGCTTGTATATTTTAAACCAATGAATCCCAGCAAAAAGGTCGCGGTATAATTGAAAAAACCTAGCCACCAAAGCTGTTTTCGCATCGGTTTAGACACGCCTTTCCAACGACGAAAAAAGAGTGGCATCGCAATAATCGCCGCCATTAATAAACGGGCTTGGATCATCAAAATGGTGTCCATCATTGTAAAGGTGTATTTAGCGGCAACAAAGGAACTACTCCAAATAAACAATGCTAGGATCTGGTAAATCATAAAGTGCGGTCCATTTTTACTGTTTTTTTGCGCCGAATTGGTTACCCAAGATGAAAGCAATCAAGCCAAATACAAGTGCAGGTACAATGGCATTAAAACCAAATAGTTTGATACCAAATTGAGTCAGTAGCACATAACTACTTAATCCCACCACCATTGAGCTTATTGCACCTGCTGCATTTGCTTTATCCCAATAAATGCCTAATACAATCACCCAAAGGAATGCTGCTTCTAATCCACCGAAAGCAAATAGATTCAACCAAATAATCATATCAGGTGGATTCAGTGCGGCAAGAATTAACAACGCCGATAAAATTAGTGTAATGACTGATGAAATACGGCTAATTCGTTTTTCATTCTTCGCGGCTTCAGGTTTGCTTGCAAGATATAAGTCTTTCACAAAAATTGAGGAGGATTGAATGAGTTGCGCATCAACTGTGGACATAATCGCCGACATCGGTGCGGCTAAGAAAATCCCTGCAACAATAGGCGGAAGCACTTCCAACATTAAGGTTGGAATGACTTTATCTGACACCGTTAAATCTGGCACAACAGCACGACCTAAAGCGCCCGCTAAATGCATCCCTAACATAATAACTGAAAGGACAATCGTACCAATGAGCATGCCTCGATGTAAGGCTTTACTATCTTTGAAAGCCATGCAACGCACGGCTGTATGTGGTAAACCTACCACACCGAAACAGACTAAGATCCAAAATGATGCCATAAATTGAAAATCAAGCATCTCATTTGGGCCGTAAGGGCTTACTAAGCTCGGATCAATTTCAGTTAATTTATTGACCGCACTTTCCACGCCACCGAGATGGTAAATCACGCCCACTAATAGTACGATTGTGCCAAAAATCATTACGGTACCTTGAATCGTATCAGTTAATACGACGGCTCGGAAACCACCAATAAACGTATAAATGCCAACCGTTAAGGCAAAAATAAGTAAGGCGTGAGTATAAGGAATCCCTATCGTAGTTTCGAGCAATCTTGCGCCACCAATAAATTGCACAACCATAGCGGCAAAGAAGGCAAGCAACAATGCTAGACTGGAAATCCAAACGAGATATTTATTTTTATAACGATAGAGAAATAAATCATTGATAGTAAGCGCATTGGTCTCGCGAGAAAGTAATGCAAACTTTTTGCCCAATGCACCTAAGGCTAGCCAAACAGCCGGCACTTGGATCATGGCGAGTAATACCCAGCCTAGCCCATATTTATAAGCTGCCCCTGGTCCACCAACAAAAGAACTGGCGCTGGCATAAGTGGAAGCCGTTGTCATCGCAAGGACAAAGCCCGTCATGGAGCGATTTCCTACATAATATTCCGTAAGGAAATCACCTTTACTGCGTTTTACATAAGCAAATAATGCCGCGCCAAAGATGAAGACTAAATAGATAACTAATGGGAGAATAATACCTAAATTCATTATTTATTCTCCTTTGACTCAACATCTAGCGGGATATCTAGAAAGACAATTTTGACAATCCAATACCCAATGACTACAAACAAAATAGGTAAATAAATGCAGGATAATTCAAACCACAACGGAAAACCTATCGGTCCAGGCGAGTCTTTCGGTAAATAAGCACAAACACACCATCCAATTACATAAAAAATAGCTAACCCTAATGCCCAGCGCGCCTCCTTGGCGGCTTGTTTATATCGTTGTGAAAGTTCCATTCTGAGTTCCTGTTAAAAAATTTTATCTATTATAAATCTAAATTAGATATTTATTTCTATCTCAAGTATAAAAATAAAGCAAGCTCAAGGCTTGCTTTTAAATTGACAGAAAATTTCTAATTTTTTCTAGCACCAAAGACACCCATTGCATCTTTTCCTTTGTAAGTTCCTGCGACCTCTTCAGCATCTTTTCCATAGAACCCACCTTCGGTATGAACACCTTTCTCGCTTGTTCCACTAAATTGATTGCCTTGAATTTTGGCAGATAAGGAAACATCATCAAAATGTACATTAGGAGAAAGAGCTCCCCCTGCAATCCCATTTGATACAAGAACGTCCTTATAGCCTGTTTTGGCTAAAGAAATTGTGCCATTTAATGTTTTATCTGCGAAATTAGCCGTTAGTTTTACGAATGATAAGTTAGAATCTAAGTAATCAGCCCGCTTCTCTACATGCATACCATTTCCAGTATAATTTGCAGTACCTGATTGTGGCATTTCTGTTGTTGGATTTACACCAAATGCGACATAATAATCAGAACCTAAAGCAGGCTCCGTAAATTTTCCCCAACGAATATTTTTATAGTTTTTGCCACTAATAGAACGCAATTCAGGATAATCAGCCTGTAGCACTTCTTTCTCATTAGTTCCAATGACTGGACGTTCGTAATACCCTGATGGAATAATTTCAATTTCTTGACCTTCAACATTAACGAGATTAACGTTATTGTCATCATGTATTTGTCTTTCAATGACCGTCACTGTTTTATCTTCTTTATTAACCTCAAACCCCACTCGTTTAAGTACGATTTGTTCTTCATTTTTTGGTTGTTCCACTGGTTTTACTGTCTCAGCTGGTTTCACTGTCTCAGCTGGTTTCACTGTCTCAGCTGGTTTTACTGTCTCAGCTGGTTTTACTGTCTCAGCTGGTTTTACTGACTCAACTGATTTTACTGACTCAGCTGGTTTTACTGACTCAGCTGGTTTTACTGTCTCAGCTGGTTTTACTTGCTCAGTGGGTTTTACTTGCTCAGTGGGTTTTACTTGCTCAGTGGGTTTTACTTGCTCAGTGGGTTTTGCTTGATCAGCTGGTTGAGTATTGCTATCACCGCTACTTCCACAGGCGGCTAACGTTACAGTTGCCAAAATTGTTAAACTTAATTTAGAGAGATTAAATTTCATTGTTTTTCCTTAGGTAAAAATAAATAGGTGCACATTATAAAGGGATTTAAGATACCTTTTCAAAGAAAATATATTAATTATTAAAAAGATATAAAAATGGCTAACTTACGTTAGCCGTTTCATTTTAATCATACATCCCTAATTTCTTCTCTAAATAGTGGATATTCGCACCACCTTTTTGGAAGTTTTCATCTTCAAGAATGAGTTCATGAAGTGGGATATTTGTTTTGATACCGTCAATGATCGTCTCTGATAATGCATTTTGCATACGACAGATTGCAACATCACGAGTATCACCGTATGTGATTAATTTTGCGATCATAGAATCGTAGTGTGGTGGAACAGTATAACCAGCATATACATGAGAATCCCAACGAACACCTAAGCCACCTGGTGAGTGTAAGTGTGCCACTTTACCTGGAGATGGTAAGAATGTTTTTGGATCTTCTGCATTGATACGACATTCAATCGCATGACCTTTCACTTTAATATCTTCTTGTTTGTAAGAAAGTGGTAAGCCAGCCGCAATACGCAATTGTTCTTTCACTAAATCTACACCGGTGATCATTTCTGTTACTGGGTGTTCTACTTGAATACGAGTATTCATTTCGATGAAATAGAACTCACCATTTTCATATAAAAATTCAAATGTACCTGCACCGCGATAGCCAATTTCAACACAAGCCTTCGCACAGCGAGAACCAATATCACGACGAACTTCTTCGGTAATACCTGGTGCGGGTGCTTCTTCTACGACTTTTTGGTGACGACGTTGCATAGAACAATCACGCTCTGCAAGGTAGATTGCGTTACCGTGTGTATCCGCTAAAACTTGGATTTCAATATGGCGTGGATTTTCTAAATATTTTTCCATGTAAACCATATCATTGTTAAACGCTGCTTTTGCTTCAGCTTTGGTCATCGCAATGGATTCTTCAAGTGCATCTTCGCTACGAACGACACGCATACCACGACCGCCGCCGCCGCCAGATGCTTTGATAATAATTGGATAACCAATACGTTTTGCAATTTCTTTATTTTTCGCAATATCGCTGCCTACAGGACCATCTGAACCTGGAACACAAGGTACGCCCGCTTTTTTCATTGCTTTAATCGCAGAAACTTTATCCCCCATCAAACGAATGACGTCTGCTGTTGGACCAATAAAAATAAAACCAGAACGCTCAACTTGCTCTGCAAAATCTGCATTTTCAGAAAGGAAACCATAACCAGGGTGAATAGCATCCGCACCAGTTACTTCTGCCGCTGCAATAATAGCAGGAATATTTAAATAACTTTTTACAGATGGCGCAGGTCCAATACAGACTGTTTCATCTGCAAGTAACACGTGTTTTAAATCACGATCAGCGGTAGAGTGAACCGCCACAGTTTTAATGCCTAATTCTTTACAGGCACGTAAAATACGCAGTGCAATTTCACCACGGTTAGCAATCACAACTTTTTCTAACATAACAATTTCCACTTGTGTGAAAAAATGGCGAGAAAGCTCGCCATTTCAGATTGATAGGGATTATTCGATAACGATCAATGGTTGATCAAATTCAACCGCTTCGCCATCATTTACTAAGATTGCTTTTACCACACCAGCTTTATCTGCTTCGATACGGTTCATCATTTTCATTGCTTCAACGATACAAAGTGCATCGCCTACTTTGACAGTTTGCCCCACTTCCACAAAAGCTTTCGCTTCTGGGCTTGGGCTACGGTAGAATGTCCCTACCATTGGTGAACGCACTTGGTGGCCAGAAATTTCAGCCGCTGGCGCTTCAGCAGGTGCTGCTGCCGCTGGAGCCACTGCAGGAGCCGCAACGGGTGCGACAGGCGCCGCTGCATATTGAATTGCAGCAGGTGCAACCGCTGGTGCCGCACGACTAATACGTACTGTACCTTCTTCTTCTTGCACTTCTAATTCAGTGATACCCGATTCTTCTACTAATTCAATCAGTTTTTTGATTTTACGAATGTCCATACGCTCTTCCTAAAAATATTAATGAATTTTCAACCGCACTTTCAAAATTCACTCCAAAGTGCGGTCATTTTGAAACCTGTTTTTTGTGTCGGCAAGATTACCGCAAAATCACGTACTTTGCGATAAATTTCTGCGAAAATCTGTAAATTTTGTGAAATTTTATGCTTTTTTATTTAAAAAATCTAACGCGAATTGGAGAGCAAACTCATAGCCTTTCGCACCTAAGCCACAAATCACCCCTTCAGCCACATCACTAAAGTAAGAATGGTGACGGAATGGCTCGCGCTTATGTACATTAGACAAATGGATTTCAACAAAAGGAATTGACACAGCAAGCAACGCATCACGCAATGCAACACTGGTATGCGTATAAGCTGCTGGGTTAATTAAAATAAAATCCACTTTTTGAAAACTTTGATGAATCTTATCGATTAACTTTTCTTCGCTATTTGCTTGAAAGCACGCCAAATTCACATCATGCTGTGCCGCGAGTTTTGCCACATTTTCTTCAATGGCAGATAACGAAAGCGAACCATAATGTTTCGGCTCTCTTGCGCCCAACATATTTAAGTTCGGGCCATTTAACAGCAAAATATTGAATTTTTTTGACATTTTCACATCCTTTAACTTGTGCGAATTATAGCGATTTTTTGTGTAATGGTGGTCGTATCTCTAGACGATTTTGGTAATAAATTCTGAATTTAAATCAATTAGCGGTAAATCTGAGCCTGGCCACGCACGTAATACTTGATGTTGCATCAAATTTAACGTATCTAATCCTGGGGTCACATTGGGTGTATATTGTGCCGCAATACGAGCAAGTTGCGTCAATCCTAGACTACTTTCAATGCTCGAGCTAATTACTGCTTTTATGCCTAAACTATGTGCTTGTGCGATCAGTTTTTGACAATCTTGTAGCGAACCAACCAGTGTTGGTTTAATCACAATAGCACTTAAGTGCGGTTCCTTTTCTACAAGAAAATCTGGCTCACGTACACTTTCATCCCAAGCAATATCAATGCCTGTTTGAGCTGCAAACTGGCGGCTCTCTTCACGGGTTTTACAAGGTTCTTCCAGAAATTGAATGCGAGAACGATGTTGCGGTTTTACTTTCTCCGCAAATTTTAAGGCTTTTTCTAATGTCCATTGACGATTCGCATCTAGACGTAATTGCAAATCAGGAATGGCTTCAAGAAACATATCCGTAATCAAGCCATCACGATTCGCTTCATACATGCCGACTTTGATTTTAGCGACTTTGTCACCTGGCATTTGATTAAGTTCTGCATATAACTCATCAGGATCACCATAGCACAAAGGGGCGGTATGATAGTTACCTTCCTCATTTAAATAACGTTTCATCTCATCCATCGCCGTGCTAATACCGAAGGCAACAGAAGGATAACAACCCTCAAGTGGAACTCTTGGTGCTTCGCAGCTTGCATGACACCAATTTGTCAGCCATTCAATGGCTTGCTCTTGCGCTTGTTCGATGGTTTCTTCATTAAACCCAGGCAAAGGTGCAATCTCTCCCCATCCATCACGGCTGCAAGCTACACGCACAATCAAGCCTTCACGACGTTTTAAAAAACGTCCACGTAAAATTAATTGGCTATCGACGGGAATAGAATAACGATAAAGATTAAATGATTTGGTTTCCATCTTATTCTCCTTGATGACAAAAGTGCGGTTAAAAATACACAGATTTTAACCGCACGCATTCTATTTAAAAGGCACTTGTTTCATAAATAATTTACGTTTTACTCTCATAAATTCGTTTATGATTCTTTCAAAGACTGAAAATTTCGTTTGATTTTCACAAACCGACTCTCTACCTTTTTGCAAACTACTTTCAAAAGGCTTATCCGGATTCACAACAAAATCTTGAACACAAATCCCTGGTGAAAGCTGAACCACTTTGTAATCCTTTAAATTCAAAAAATGCTCAAAGATAAGAGAATCAATGGCCACCTCAAGGGGTTTATTTTTCACCTGTTCGAGAAGATATTTAGCGCCTTTCGCTGTCACGGTATAACCCGCCGTTCCTGATTGCTTAAATGTTATGGGATAAATCTTTCTATCATACTTTGCTGGTCTAGGCGCGCGAAATACCATTCTTCCATTAGCTTCAAGCTTCAATACATCAATATCATCAGGCAAATAATCGACTTCTAACAGCTCTTTTGCATTCTCGCCTAAGTAAATATCATCTTCAAAAATATTGATATAATCCAAGTTCTTTTCTACTGCTAAATTCCATAGTGAGATATGACTTAACGCACAACCGATTTCCCCATCCCATAATTTAGCTTCTGAAGAGCGATCTAAAATAATATTAAATTTCTTTGCAACATCCTCAATATAATCTGGTGTCACTGCATCAAAAAATGAAAAAAGGATATTTTGCCGACCAAATTCTTGTTCAATATGTTTGCGACGTTTTGTTTCTCTGGTTAAGCTAATCACATAATTATGTTGTTTCATACAGGACATAAAATAATTCTAAAATATGAATAAGGATCGAGATATATCACGACAAGGCGGTTAAAAACACACTGATTTCTAACCGCACTTCTTATGATTAAAATTAAGGATTGCGTCTGAATTTGCTGAAGTCTGGTGCGCGTTTTTCGTTGAACGCGTTACGGCCTTCTTGACCTTCTTCCGTCATATAGAACAACATGGTTGCGTTACCCGCTAGTTCTTGTAAACCAGATTGGCCATCACAGTCTGCATTTAATGCGGCTTTTAAGCAACGTAATGCAATTGGGCTGTTACGTAACATTTCACGACACCAACGCACGGTTTCTTTTTCTAAATCAGCATAAGGCACAACAGTATTCACTAAACCCATATCTAATGCTTCTTGCGCATTATATTGACGGCATAAGAACCAAATTTCGCGTGCTTTTTTCTGACCAACTAAACGTGCCATATAGCTTGCGCCCCAGCCACCATCAAATGAACCGACTTTAGGACCCGTTTGACCAAAGATTGCATTGTCTGCCGCAATGGTTAAATCACATAACATATGAAGTACGTGGCCGCCACCAATTGCATAACCTGCCACCATTGCTACCACTGGTTTTGGACAAGTACGAATATCACGTTGGAAATCCAATACATTTAAATGATGCACACCGCTTTCATCTTTGTAACCGCCGTAGTCACCACGAATTTTTTGGTCACCACCGGAACAGAATGCTTTTTCGCCTTCACCGGTTAACACAATCACGCCAATTTTTTCATCGAAACGAGCGTTAGAAAATGCATGGATCATTTCTTTAACTGTTTGCGGACGAAATGCATTGCGAACTTCAGGACGGTTAATAGTGATTTTTGCAATACCGTCAGTCGATTTGTGGAAACGAATATCAGTATAACCTTCGCTATGATCAACCCACTCAACTGGTGCATATAAAACATCATCTTTTGGATTTTGCATTGTTCTTTCCTTTATAAGTGTAAAAAGTGCGGTCATTATAGCGGAAGTTTTTTAGTTCGGGAAAGAAAATCACTTCTCAATTAGAGAATCACTTTACAATCAGATTGTTGTTGCTAAAATTTTGCCATTCTAGATGTTATAAGGAAATTTAAGTGAGAAAATTTATTATTTTGGGCGCAACTGTACTCTTAAGTGCTTGTGGTTTATTTGGCCCATCACAATCACCGATCCCCGCAGAATTTGCACAAGCGGATTACCTCCTTTCAGATGTGAATGCGAAAACATGGGCTACGGCAAGTAAACAAGCTGAACAATGTATCTACCCGAATTTAACCCGTATTCAGCAACAACATTTTGCAAAAGAAGATAGCTATATTCATTCTCAATATGTCTTTTTCTATCCGTTAGAAAAAATCATCGGGGAAGACTATGTGAAAATGATTCAAAAAGATGAAAAATCGATGAACTACGCGACCTATCAATTTAAGAAATTCCGTACAGAAGTCGGTGATGTCGAGCCATTAGAACCTAAAGCGTGTCAAATCTTGCGTACTCAGGCAAAAGAAGATTTGGATGTCGTGAAAGGTCAATATGTAAATGGTATGGTGGATGAAACGAAGAATGACGATGGTACATTGAAGAAAACGGGTGATGGCATTGCCACCAATCAGAACAAATTCTTCTTTGATATTATCAAATGGGGTTCAGCTCTTCTTCTCTAATTTTTTCATTATTTTCTATAAAAACAACGGCGTAAATATTTTTTACGCCGTTTTTGTATTCAGCGGAAACGATTACGATCAAAAAAAGCTTAGATTTTAAGTAAAAAAGCAAAATAGCCATTTAAATTAAAGTCATTTTCAGCTAGTCTAACTGGAAATATTTTTTACAAGGAGAAAACATCATGACAAAGCTTTTTGATATCGCACAAAACTGGTTAAACCAAGATCCTGATGCTGAAACTCACGCAGAATTAACCGCACTTTTAACGGCGGCGAAAAATGGTGATGAAAAAGCACACGCTGAATTACAAGCTCGCTTTAGTGACCGTTTACAATTTGGTACTGCAGGGCTTCGCGGACCATTACAAGCAGGTTCTATGGGTATGAACCGTGTTTTAGTGGCACAAGCTGCGGGCGGTTTAGCGGATTATTTAAAAGATTACGACAAACAACCATCTATCGTGATTGGTTACGATGGTCGTAAAAACTCTGATGTTTTCGCACGTGATACTGCTGAAATCATGGCGGGTGCAGGCGTGAAAGCTTATTTACTTCCACGTAAATTACCCACTCCAGTATTAGCTTACGCAATCCAATATTTTGATACCACAGCAGGTGTGATGGTGACGGCAAGTCACAACCCACCAGAAGATAATGGTTATAAAGTTTATTTAGGTAAAGCGAATGGCGGTGGCCAAATTGTTTCTCCTGCTGACAAAGATATCGCAGCCTTGATCGATAAAGTAGCTGCGGGCAATGTAAAAGATTTACCTCGTAGCCAAGATTATGTGGTGTTAGATGATGAAGTGGTTAATGCTTATATCGAAAAAACTGCCTCTCTTGCTAAAGAACCTAAAGCAGACATTAACTACGTTTATACCGCAATGCACGGTGTAGGCTATGAAGTATTAAGCAAAACCTTAACCAAAGCAGGTCTTCCACAACCTCACATTGTGGCAGAACAAGTATGGCCAGATGGCACATTCCCAACAGTAAACTTCCCTAACCCAGAAGAAAAAGGTGCATTAGATTTAGCGATTAAAGTAGCAAAAGAACACAATGCAGAATTCATTATTGCCAATGACCCTGATGCAGACCGTTTAGCAGTGGCTGTTCCAGATGCACAAGGTAACTGGAAACCTTTACACGGTAACGTAGTGGGTTGTTTCTTAGGGTGGTATTTAGCAAAACAATACCATGCAAAAGGTGAGAAAGGCGTATTAGCGTGTTCTTTAGTGTCCTCTCCAGCGCTTGCTGAAATTGCGAAAAAATACGGCTTCCAATCAGAAGAAACCTTAACCGGTTTCAAATACATCGGTAAAGTTCAAGGCTTATTATTCGGTTTCGAAGAAGCGCTTGGTTACTTAGTTGACCCTGATAAAGTACGCGATAAAGATGGTATTTCAGCGGCGATCGTGTTCTTAGATTTAGTGCGTCACTTAAAAGCACAAGGTAAAACCTTAGCGGATTACGCCAATGACTTCACGCAAGAATTCGGTGCTTATGTAAGTGGTCAAATTTCTATCCGTGTAAGCGATTTATCTGAAATTGGTAAATTAATGGCTGCACTTCGCAACACGCCTCCAGCAGAAGTAGGTGGTGTTAAAGTGGCACAATTCATCGACCACACTAAAACTGATCGTCAAAGCGACATCCTCGTATTCATATTAGAAAACGGTAGTCGTTTAATCGTTCGTCCATCTGGTACTGAACCGAAAATCAAGTTCTATCTTGATGCTCGCGGTAAAGATCCAAAAGACGCGGATCAAGTTTTAGCACAATTTGATGAAGGCGTTCGTCAAATCCTTCGTCAAGATGCTTACGGCAAACAAGATTGCTAATTGAGCAAACTATTAGATAAAAAACGCTAGGTTTGATGCCTAGCGTTTTATTTTTGCTTATTTCAATGCAAGTTGTAACTTGCCCTGATGTTTTTCTAATAAAGCCTCTGCTTGCGCACGATCTAATCCACTCAGAATCATCATAATCGCTAATTTCGCATTTTGATCGGCAAGCTTTAATGTCTCTTCTGCGAGTGCTTTATCACAATCCGTGGCTTGCATGACGATACGAATGGCACGAGCTTTCAGCTTTTCATTACTTGCCTGAACATCCACCATTAAGTTTTGATAGCATTTACCCATTAAGATCATAGAAGCCGTAGTCAGCATATTCAGTACTAATTTTTGTGCTGTGCCTGATTTTAAACGGCTCGAACCAGTCAGCACTTCTGGCCCTACTACTGTATCAATGGCAATATCCACAATATTCGCCATCGCTGAATTCGGATTACTTGCAATCGAAACCGTCGCTGAACCTAAACTTTTCGCATATTCCAATGCACCGATCACATAAGGTGTTCGGCCACTTGCAGCAATACCCACCAATACATCTTTTGAGGAAAAGTGAATTGTTTGTAAGTCAACCACAGCTTGTGCTTTACTGTCTTCCGCCCCTTCAATTGGATGACGCAATGCACGCTCACCGCCTGCAATAATACCTTTCACCATTTCAGATGACACGCCAAATGTTGGTGGGCATTCAGAGGCATCTAATACCCCCAATCGACCACTGGTCCCTGCGCCAATATAGACTAATCGACCACCTTGTTGAAATGCAGCAACGATACGTTCGACTGCTTGGGCAATTTGAGGTAAACATTTTTCAATTGCCAAAGGTACTTGTTTATCTTCCAGATTCATTAATTGCACAATTTCCAATGCAGACAAGCTATCCACATGCATGGAATTGGGATTCCGTTGTTCAGTAATTAAAGTTGAAAGGGTTTGTAATAAATTCTCTGCCATGGTTTATTCCTTTGGAAAAATCGCCCCTAAACTGACCGCACTTGTGGCCCCCGTCACACTCGGCAAATTAGCCGGCAAATTATGCATACGACGATAAGCCAACCAAGCAAAAGCTGCCGCTTCCACATAATCGATATCAAGTTCTAATTCAGTCGTCAGTTGAATACGCCAATTTGGTAATGCCTGTTTTAAACCATTCATGATCGCCTGATTTTTAGCACCTCCGCCACAAACAAGTAATCTGCATGGTAATGTCGTCTGAATATTATTAAGGGCTAAAACAATGCTTTGCACGGTAAATTCAGCCAAGGTGGCTTGCACATCTTGTGGTAAAAGTGCGGTCGTTTTGCCTGCTATTTTTTGAATTTTATTCTCTAGCCAAGCCAAATTAAATAATTCACGCCCTGTGCTTTTCGGTGGTGGCAGTTGAAAGAAATCTTCATCTAATAATGCCGCTAACAAATCTGAATTCACTTGACCTGAAACCGCCCATTCACCATTTTTGTCGTAAGCTTTGCCTTGATGCTTTTCGATCCATTGATCGAGCAAGGTATTACCCGTTCCCGTATCAAAGCCAATGACTAGCTGTTCGGGTATCAATAAGGATACATTGCTAATACCGCCAATATTAAGCACCACCGTTGCCCAGTGAGGATCAAAAAAGACCGCTTGATGAAAAGCGGGTACCAAAGGTGCGCCTTGTCCACCAAACGACATATCTTTACGTCGCAAATCACCTACGACCGTAATGCCTGTTTTAGCGGCTAATAAATTCATATCACCGATTTGCATGGTAAACGGAAATTGACCTTTTGGGGAATGCCACACTGTTTGACCATGGCAGCCAATGGCTTCGATCTGTTCTGGCTTTAACTGGTGTTTACGTAAAAAATCATTTACGCAATCGGCATAAAGTAAACCAAATTGATGATCGAGTTCACCCAATGCTTGTAATGATGTTTCACCAGATTGAATAAGTGCGGCCACTTTTTCGCGTAAATTTGCCGGCATCGGCGTAAAATCTGCTGCAATTAATTTGGTTTGATTCGATTGGATGTCAGTAAGGGCAATATCCACCCCGTCAAGGCTGGTGCCAGACATGATGCCAAGATAATAAATCATAGTGTTCAATTCGTGAGTTTTTCAGAATTATAGCGGATTTTAAAAAAATAAAAAAAGAGAGAACATTGCGGCTCTCTCTTTTCATCGTAATGATGCTTATAAAGCATCAATGACTAAATCGTTTTTTAGCTATTGATGGAATAAGGTAACGGTTCAATTTTCAGAACGGTTCCATCTTCAGGTAAACGGAAATGTGTCCCTTCTTCTAAATCGTTATTCATCACCACTTGTAACCATAAAACGCCGTCAAAATTGACCGCACTTACGATCGTCCCCGTTTTACGCCAAGCTGTTTCTAACTGCATTTCTATTTCGCTACCGATTTTCGGTGTAACCGTGGTTTCCCCCGAAAGCACATACATCGCACGTTTATTGGCGCCACGATATTTGGCTCGCGCAACAGTTTCTTGCCCGATATAACAGCCTTTAGTAAAAGAAATCGCTTGTTCAATCGCTTGTAGATTTAATGCCTGCGGGATAAATTCATTTTGTGTTTCCGCACTCAAGCTTGGTAAGCCCGCTTGAATATCCGCACAAAGCCATTGTTTTTCATCACCATTAAAAGTGGCATCTAACGGTGTAGGATTGATCAAAATTGCACGGTTTTCATCAATATCTAATTGAATCTGCGCGTGAATTCGACCGCACTTTTCACCAATCAAGCCGACAATTTGCCAATCCAATACTTGGAAAGTGACTTTTGAAAACACCGCGTATTTTTTTAAATGATCGAGTGGAGCCAATAAAGCTTTCGGCATTAAAATCAAAAACTGCTCAGCTGAAAGCTTAATTAAGCGGAATAAGGAATTCATTTTGCCTTTAGGATCACAATGCGCTGTAAGCGTTGAAGCGCCTGCTGCTAAATGCACCACATCACAAGTTAATTGGCCTTGCAGATATTTCTCCGCATCCACGCCCGCCACTTCTACCAAATCATAGTGGTTTAATGAAATAAATGTTGCCATGATTTTTCCTATTCAAGGTTTTGAATTTGCTCACGCATTTGTTCGATTAATACTTTTAATTCCACGGCAGAAGCGGTAATATCGGCATTAATGGACTTTGATGCTAAAGTGTTAGATTCACGATTGAGCTCTTGCATCATAAAATCCAGTTTACGTCCCACTGCCCCACCTTTTTTCAAGATGTTGTTGGTTTCTTTCACGTGCATTTGCAGACGGTCTAATTCTTCCGCCACGTCCACACGTTGCGCCAGTAAAATCATTTCTTGTTCGACTCGTTGTGGATCAAGTTGAATCTTTGCTTCTTCAAAACGTTGCAATAAACGCTCACGCTGCCATTGTAAAACCGCCGGCATTTGTGATCGCACTTTTTCAGCTTCTACCGTAATGCCATCAAGACGTTGTTGAATAATAGCTTGCAATTTTTCACCTTCACGTCCACGCATTGCAATAAATTCCACCAACAATTCATCAAAAGCTGTCAACAAATCTTGACTGATGGCATCTAAATCTTGTTCAGCCGCTTCCACCACGCCGGGATAACGCAATACATCCGTTAAATTGATTTCGCCCTCGCCAGCTTGCGACTTAATCCATTGTAAAGATTGGATAACTTGATTCGCTAATTCTTTATTTAAATTGAGCTCAGCCGCCGCTTGTTTTTTGCTATCAATACGTAACGAACATTCAATTTTACCGCGGGTGAGATTTTGACGAAGTTTCTCACGCAAAGCATTTTCCAAGCCACGAAATTGCTCTGGCAAGCGGAAAAAGTTCTCCAAATAACGTTGGTTAACCGAACGAATTTCCCAAACTGCATCGCCCCAATCCTTCTTGATTTCAAGGCGTGCAAAAGCTGTCATACTATAAATCATAAGCGCTCTCCTACTATTGTCTCTTGTCTTAATTGATTTGCCGGCTATTTTATCGGGAAAGTGCGGTCATTTCTACCGTACATTTTGTAGAAGAATTTTGTTTCTCCTACTTTACACACTGTAAAGATTAAAATACAATCATCGTAAATTTATTATTACAATCTAAGGAAGATAAAATGAACAAGACCGTGGGAAGTACCTTACTTGTTGCAGGAACCATGATTGGGGCGGGGATGTTGGCAATGCCACTCACCTCTGCAGGGATTGGCTTAACTGCGACTGTTTTCTTATTACTTGGCTTGTGGGCAGTGCTTACTTTCACCGCACTTTTATTCGTGGAACTGTATCAAACCGCTGACAGTGATGCAGGGATCGGCACACTTGCTGCACAATATTTTGGTAAAGCAGGGCGAATTATTTCCACTGCTGTTTTAATTGTCTTCTTATATGCCTTAATTGCCGCTTACGTAAGTGGTGGTGGTTCCTTATTAATGGATTTACTCCCAGCCATGGGCGATAAAGACACCATGAACAAAATCGCGGTGCTTGTATTCACCATTTTCTTCGGTAGTTTTATTGTGATTGGTACGCACAGTGTGGATAAAATCAATCGCGTGTTATTCTTTGTGATGATTGCTGCTTTTATCTTAGTGCTCGCATTAATGCTACCGAACATCAAATTTGATAACTTAATGGCGATGCCAATTGATAACGCTTTAATTATTTCTGCAAGCCCTGTATTTTTCACGGCATTTGGTTTCCACGGTTCCATTCCAAGTTTAAATAAATACTTAGACGGTAATGTGAAATCCTTACGCATTGCGATTTTAGTGGGTTCTGGCATCACATTATTTGCTTACTTTTTATGGCAGCTTTCTACGCACGGCTTACTCAGCCAAAATGAGTTTTTACAAATTTTACGTGAAGACGCCACGTTAAATGGCTTGGTGAAAGCAACCTTAGAAATCACCCAAAGCCCAATTATTGCGAATGCGGTAAAAATCTTCTCCACTTTAGCATTGGTCACTTCATTCTTAGGGGTGGCATTAGGTTTATTAGAATGTATCGAAGACTTACTCAAACAATCTTTTGATATTCATGCAGGGCGTATTTCATTAGGTTTAATGACCTTTATTCCCCCAGTGCTTTTCTCCCTTTTCTATCCGGAAGGTTTTATTCTCGCTCTGGGTTATGCTGGTCAAATGTTCGCGTTCTACGCAGTGGTTTTACCGGTAGCATTAGTTTGGAAAGCACGTGCGATTCATCCTAACTTGCCATACAGAGTATGGGGCGGTAAAGCATTGTTAGTGCTCGTCTTAGTGCTTGGGGTGATTATTACTTCAATTCCTTTTGCCATCCGAGCGGGTTATTTACCTTTTGTTGTCGGTTAAAATGAGCGAAAAAAAGACCGCACTTTTAAGGTGCGGTCTCTTTTATTTGTTTTCATATACATGTGCCACTAACTGACCATTCAAGTATTCGCCAATATACACTTGCTCAATCGTCATGTTCTGTTTTTCTAACTCAGCTTTAACCCATTCTTCATCACGATCAATAATTTCTAAAACATCATCATCTAATTGTCCATCAATAATTAATGGATAACGTAAATCATCATCACCGTATCGAATAATCGAAAGTTGTCCATTTTGTTCAAATACCGCACGTTTAACCGTTTTGATTTCATAAATACCGGCAGCACGTAACTTAAACATGAGGTCATTAGCAGTAATACTGTTTTTCATACATTCAGCAGTTTTTACCTTGCCGTTTGAAATCACCTGAATTGGTTTACCATCAATCAAAGATTTAACTAATTTGTTATGATTTTTGATAAAACGGAGGGTAAAAACCAATAATGTCCAAAGCACGAGCACGAGAGAGAACTGGAATACCCCAATACTATCGCTATAAATCACACCACCAATAATGCCACCTAGCACATAGTTTTGTACCTGATCCATCGCGGAAGTCGGTGCAAGGTTACCTTTTCCCATTAAGTTAATTTGGAGTACCAGTCCAATAATACCCATGGCCAATTTCAAGCCTAATAATGTGTAGCCATCCATTATTTATCCTCCTTATCAATCACAGTAACATTAGGGTTTACTAAGTTAATTGGGGATAAGGTATACGCTGAAAAATCATTATTAAAATGGACTTCGAAATACTGATCCCGAATATTTAAAATCATGCCTTTCATTAATGTACGGCTATTGGTACGAATATCTTCTTTCTGTAAATTTTGACTATCTTTCACCGAATTTAAAAATGTCACCAGGCTAGAGATATCAGCTGCATAGACTTCATTTCGCTCATATTGCTTATATTGCACACCGAGCAAGAAAATAATTAATAAAAGAAAGATAATACTGAGATCGCGATATTTGGTTTGTAACCGATGACGTAAATATAAGCTTGTCACCACAAGCAATGCACCTAACGAGACAAAAATGGTGATATATTTAAAATAACCTTCAAAAGACATCGCATTTTCTAAAAAAGCAAAAGAGAAAAAAGTCATTTGTCATTCCTAATTTTAAAGAGAAAAACAGGTTACTACTGTAGCACAACGAAAACTGACTAGCTATTTTTATCACAGAAATTAAATTCGTTTTTCCGAAAAATCCCTTTTATAATGACCGCACTTTTGAAACAAAAAGAGAAAAATATGAATGCAATTCAGCCCGAAGATCAGGGATATTGGCTATTCACCAAAGGATCGACGCTTTATTGGCAGGAAAATGATCTGCCTTTCGGAACAGCAAAGGAACTCGGCCTCACAATGCAAAAAGCAATGTTGCTCGGGAAATGGAAATCACAACCTTTATGGCTTGTGGCAGAAAATGATCAAGATGAACGAGAATACCTTTCCTTACGGAGTTTGTTGTCATTACCGACTGAAGATTTTCATTTATTAAGCCGAGGCGTGGAAATCAATCATTTTTTGAAAACCCACCAATTCTGCGGAAAGTGCGGTCAAAAAGCGGAACAAACTCACGATGAGCTAGCGGTTCAATGCACAAGTTGTGGCTATCGTACTTACCCAGTTATTTGCCCTTCGATTATTGTCGCCGTTCGCCGTGGCACAGAGATTTTATTAGCCAACCATAAACGCCATTACACGCCAGGCAAAGTAGGTATTTACACCACGCTAGCCGGTTTTGTAGAAGTGGGTGAAACCTTCGAAGATGCCGTTCATCGTGAAGTGTTTGAAGAAACTGGCATTCGCATTAAAAATATTCGCTATTTCGGGAGCCAACCTTGGGCATTCCCGAATTCACAAATGGTGGGCTTTTTAGCTGATTACGACAGCGGAGAAATTCAACTGCAAGAAACAGAACTGCATGATGCACAATGGTTTTCTAGCACAGCCCCCTTGCCAGAACTACCGCCAACAGGTACTATCGCACTCAAATTAATTAATGCTACGCTTGAGCTTTGCAAAGCGGAACAAAATAAATAAATAAATAAAGGAAAGTCCATGTCTGAATTAAAAAATGATCGTTATTTAAAAGCCTTATTACGTGAACCAGTGGATATGACACCCGTATGGATGATGCGCCAAGCGGGACGCTATTTGCCTGAATATAAAGCAACACGTGCAGAAGCAGGCGATTTTATGTCGCTTTGCCGCAATGCGGATTTAGCTTGTGAAGTTACCTTACAGCCACTTCGTCGCTATGCTTTAGACGCAGCTATTTTGTTCTCAGATATTTTAACTATTCCTGATGCAATGGGCTTAGGCTTAAGTTTTGGTGCAGGTGAAGGCCCGAAATTTGCCCATCCAATTGAAAATAAAAGTGCGGTCGAAAATTTACCGATTCCTGACCCTGAAGGCGAACTTCAATATGTGATGAATGCTGTGCGTACAATTCGTCGCGAACTAAAAGGCGAAGTGCCACTGATTGGTTTCTCTGGTAGCCCGTGGACACTGGCTACTTATATGGTTGAAGGTGGTAGCAGCAAAACCTTCAATAAAATCAAAAAAATGATGTATGCCGAACCGCAAACCCTACACCTTTTATTAGATAAAGTGGCGGATTCCGTCATTTTATACCTAAACGCACAAATCAAAGCAGGTGCACAAGCGGTCATGGTGTTTGATACCTGGGGCGGTGTGTTAGGTCATCGTGAATATTTAGACTTCTCTCTGCAATATATGCACAAAATCGTCGATGGTTTAATTCGTGAACACGATGGTCGTAAAGTACCGGTAACCTTATTTACTAAAGGTGGCGGCTTATGGTTAGAAGCGATGGCAAATACAGGCTGTGATGCACTCGGATTAGACTGGACAGTTAATTTGGCTGATGCGAAAGCGCGTGTGGGCCATAAAGTGGCACTACAAGGCAATATGGATCCAAGCGTGTTATATGCACCAGCAGAGCGTATTGAGCAAGAAGTGCGGTCAATTTTAGCTGATTTTGGTCAAGGCAGCGGACATGTATTTAACTTAGGCCATGGAATCCACCAAGATGTGCCTGAAAGTGCACCAAAAATCTTCGTAGATGCCATTCATGAATTCTCAAAAGCCTATCATAAATAAGCGAGAAAAAAATGCGAAATCCAATTCACAAGCGCCTGGAAAATGTTGAAAGCTGGCAACATCTGACCTTTATGGCCTGCTTATGCGAACGCATGGCACCAAATTTTGCGCTGTTTTGTCAAATGACAGAACAGGAGCAAGCAGAAAAGACCTATCACAACATTTTAAATTTAGTGTGGGAATTTCTAACCGTTAAAGGGGCGAAAATCAATTTCGAAAACCAATTAGAGAAGCTCGAGGAGATCATTCCTGATGTGAATAATTATGACTTCTTTGGTGTGGTACCTGCTCTCGATGCTTGTGAAGCATTAGGTGAATTATTGCATGCTATTATTGCAGGCGAAACATTAGAAAAAGCGATTCAAATCAGCCAAATTTCGTTAGGTACGGTTTGTTCTTTGTTAGAGACACAAGAAAATCGTGATCTTTCTGAGAGCGAACTAAAAAGCCGTGAAGAAATTGAAGAGGAACTTGACCTTCAATGGCAAATCTATCGCTTACTCAAAGACTGTGAAAAACGCGATGTTGACTTGATTTTATCCCTCCGGAACGAGATCAAACAGGAGGGAATCTCCAATATTGGTATAAAAATTGAGCAATAACGTGAGATTTGTCACAATTTTTACAAATCTAGCTTTTATTTCCCGCTCAGTTAGATTAGACTTGCCAAGCCGTAGCAGTTAAAAGCTACGCTTATTTAAATAGAGTCAAATTTTAATTTAACAGAAGGTACAAATTTATGAACAAAACAGATTTAATCGATGCAATTGCAAGTGCAGCTGAATTAAACAAAAAACAAGCTAAAGCTGCATTAGAAGCTACTCTAGCGGCGATTACTGGTAGCCTTAAAAAAGGTGAACCTGTTCAATTAATCGGTTTCGGTACATTCAAAGTAAACAAACGTGCAGCTCGTACTGGCCGTAACCCACAAACTGGTGCAGAAATCAAAATCGCAGCATCTAAAGTTCCAGCTTTCGTATCTGGTAAAGCATTAAAAGACGCAATCAAATAATTGGTCTTAAAACGAATTTTAATTGAACCCTGCTTTGTCAGGGTTTTTTGTTGCCTAAATTTTAGCTTTACAATCATCATTTTGTCGATATAATTCCGAACCGAAACTTATTACGGGACATAAATAATGAAACGAAACATTCAACACCGAAATACCCAACAGCGCAGACATGCCATCATGCAACTGCTGCAAGAACAAGGTGAAGTTAGTGTAGAACAGCTAGTACAATTATTTGACACTTCTGAAGTGACGATTCGAAAAGATCTCACTGCATTAGAAAGTAATGGTTTCCTTCTTCGTAAATACGGTGGTGCCATTTTAATGCCACAAGAAATCATCGAAGAAGAACAAGATGATGAACTTTCGCAACGAAAGTTAGTCTTAGCAAAAGCAGCCGCAGAACGTATTCGTGATCACAATCGCATTATTGTAGATAGTGGCAGCACGACCGCAGCATTGATTAAGCAGCTTAATCGTAAACAAGGCTTAGTTGTGATGACAAATTCGCTTTCTGTGGCCACAGCATTACGTTCACTCGAAAATGAACCGACGCTTTTGATGACGGGAGGCACTTGGGATACACGTTCTGAATCCTTCCAAGGCAATATTGCCGAGCAAGTGCTACGTTCTTATGATTTTGACCAATTATTTATTGGTGCCGATGGAATTGATTTAGAACGTGGTACAACGACATTTAATGAGTTAGTTCGCTTAAGCCAAGTGATGGCTGAAGTATCTCGTGAAGTGATTGTGATGGTGGAATCACAAAAAATTGGCAGAAAAATGCCAAATGTGGAATTAACCTGGCAGCAAATTGATGTGCTGATTACCGATAACAAACTATCTCAGGCCGACAAAGAAGCCATAATGGCGCAAGGCGTAGAAGTAATTTGTGTAGATGTGGCATAAAGTGCGGTCAGAAAAATAAGATTTTTAATTTTAGTAAATAAGGAAAAACTATGTGTGGTATTGTTGGTGCGGTAGCACAACGTGATGTAGCAGAAATTTTAATTAATGGTTTACACCGCTTAGAGTATCGTGGTTATGACTCTGCGGGTGTGGCTGTCGTAGATCCAAACCATGAATTACACCGCGTGCGCTGCTTGGGTAAAGTAAAAGCCCTTGATGAAGCGGTTGCAGTAAAACCATTAATCGGTGGTACAGGGATTGCGCACACGCGTTGGGCAACTCATGGTGAACCTTCTGAAGCCAATGCTCACCCACATACTTCGGGTAACTTTGCTGTCGTCCATAATGGCATCATCGAAAATCACGAAGAATTACGTGAATTGCTTAAATCTCGTGGTTATGTGTTTAATTCTCAAACCGATACCGAAGTGATCGCTCACCTTGTTGAATGGGAAATGCGTACAGCCGCTACTCTGCTTGAAGCCGTACAAAAAACCGTAAAACAACTTACTGGTGCATACGGTATGGTGGTATTAGATCGCGAACATCCAGAACATTTAGTTGCAGCGCGTTCAGGCAGCCCATTAGTAATTGGTTTAGGGATTGGTGAAAATTTCCTGGCATCTGACCAACTCGCGTTATTAAGCGTGACTCGTCGTTTCATCTATTTAGAAGAAGGCGACATTGCCGAAATTACACGTCGCACTGTAGATATTTACGATGCAAATGGTCAAAAAGTAGAACGTGAAGTGCACGAATCTAACCTTGAAAATGATGCGGCAGAAAAAGGCAAATTCCGCCATTTCATGCAAAAAGAAATCTATGAGCAACCAAATGCATTAATCAACACAATGGAAGGTCGTATCCTTCACAATAACGTGATTGTGGATGCTATTGGTAATGGCGCGTCAGAAATCTTAGAAAAAGTTGAACACATTCAAATTGTGGCTTGTGGTACCTCTTATAATGCAGGGATGACTGCTCGTTACTGGTTTGAAGCACTTGCTGGCGTGAGCTGTGATGTCGAAATTGCGTCTGAATTCCGCTATCGCAAATTTGTCACTCGCCCAAATAGCTTGTTAGTGACTATCTCTCAATCAGGTGAAACAGCGGATACTCTTGCAGCACTTCGTCTTGCAAAAGAAAAAGGTTACATGGCAGCCTTAACGATCTGTAACGTATCAAGTTCATCTTTAGTACGTGAATCGGATCTTGCATTCATGACACGTGCTGGCGTTGAAGTCGGTGTGGCATCAACTAAAGCTTTTACCACTCAGTTGGCTGCATTATTAATGTTAGTGACTGCAATCGGTAAAGTAAAAGGAAATATCTCAAACGAACAAGAAGTGGAAATTGTCAAAGCGTTACAATCACTTCCTGCTGAAGTTGAAAAAGCGCTTGCGTTTGATAAAGACATTGAAGCGTTAGCAGAAGACTTCGCAGAGAAAAACCATGCACTTTTCTTAGGTCGTGGTGAGTTCTACCCTATCGCAATGGAAGCTTCATTGAAATTAAAAGAAATTTCTTATATTCATGCTGAAGCTTATGCGGCGGGTGAATTAAAACACGGTCCATTAGCGTTAATCGATGCGGATATGCCGGTTATCGTAGTTGCACCAAACAATGAATTACTTGAAAAAGTGAAATCAAACATTGAAGAGGTACGTGCGCGCGGTGGTCAGCTTTATGTGTTCGCGGATAAAGAAGCGGGCTTCACACCAAGTGAAGGCATGAAAATCATCACTATGCCAAAAGTGAATGAAATTATTGCGCCAATTTTCTACACCGTTCCAATGCAATTATTGTCATACCATGTGGCATTAATTAAAGGAACCGACGTAGACCAACCTCGTAACTTAGCGAAATCGGTAACCGTAGAATAAAGTGCGGTTGGAAATCAGCACGTTTTAATACAAAAAAGCACAGGTTTAATCCTGTGCTTTTTGTTTAAATAAACCGATAACCGTTTTCTGTCACTTCCAAAATGGAGGCATAATCCTTTCGCCAATCGCCTAACACTATTCGTGTGTACGCATTTTCCTGATGAATGGCTTCTCGATGTGTATGACCGTGAATTAACCGATTAACGCCAAATTCTTTCACGATTTGTGCCGTAAACGCTAAATTCACATCCATGATATCCAGCGACTTATATTGCTTATCCTGTTTACTCTTCGCGCGAATTTTCTCTGCAATTTTTAACCGCACTTTTAATGGCAAACATAAAAACAATCTTTGTCGCCATTTTTGATGCACTTTTCGGCGAAATTGTTGATATTTCACATCATCAATACATAAGGTGTCACCATGGCAAATTAAGGTTTTCACACCATAGAGATCAACACAATGATAGTCAGGCAATAACGTTAAACCACAATCTTGTGCAAATTTTTTCCCGACGAGAAAATCACGATTGCCATGAATGAAATAACAAGCAATGCCCTTTTCTGTCAGGTTTTTAATCAACTGTTTGACTTGTGAGATTAAAGGTGAAGTTTCATCATCACCAATCCAAAAATCAAAAAGATCTCCCAAAATATAAACCGCTTGGGCTTCTTGTGCTTTGTTTTGCATAAAATCGTTAAAAAGTGCGGTTAATTCCGGATGGGTTTCGCTCAAATGAAGATCTGCAATAAAATAAATGGGTTTCATAACTATTCCGTCATTTTTTTCATTAGATTAGCACACATTTTTGTGTAATTTGCTATACTTTCCAAAAATTTTAATTAGGTATTTTCTATGTTAAAAATCGCCAGAATTCTCATCGTTGCACTTTGTTGTATTTTAATTTGTGTGCTCGGTACGATCTATTCCTTTATTCGTTTTAAAAATCCAAGTAATGTGGGCGTTATGGCTCGCTGGTTTGGTCGTTTATACCCTTTATTTGGCTTAGAAGTAGAACACCGCTTTCCACAAGATAAAGAGAATATGCCACGTTGTATTTATATCGGTAACCACCAAAATAATTTCGATATGGTGACCATCTCTTACATGGTACTCCCTCGCACAGTAAGTGTGGGTAAAAAAAGCCTTATTTGGATTCCTTTCTTTGGCATTTTATATTGGGTAACCGGCAATATTTTCTTGGATCGTGAAAATCGTTCTAAAGCACACAGCACCATGACGGAACTTGCTCGTCGTATCAATAAAGACAACCTGTCAATTTGGATGTTCCCTGAAGGCACTCGTAGCCGTGGTCGCGGCTTATTGCCATTCAAAACAGGGGCATTCCATGCAGCGATTGCGGCAGGTGTGCCAATCGTGCCCGTTGTGTGCTCGACGACGCATAACAAAATTGATTTAAATCGTTGGGATAACGGTAAAGTGATTTGTGAAATGATGGAGCCAATTGATGTGTCATCATACACAAAAGACAATGTTCGCGAACTTGCTACTTACTGTCACGATTTGATGGAAAAACGCATCGCTGAACTCGATGCTGAAATTGCACAAGGAAAATAATATGTTGCGTCTTTCTCGTCGCCAATTATTAAAAACTACCGCAATTTCAACCGCACTTGCTGCCACACCTCAATCGGTATTGGCGGCGTCTCGTGAAAAATTAACCATTCCGCCGTTGATGGAAGCGAAACGTGGTCGCCCCATTATTCTTAATATGGAAGAAACCGGCTACAAATTAGATGGCTCCCATAGTGTCAGTGTATGGGGTTTTAACGGCAATTATCTAGGTCCAACCATTCGCATTAAATCGGGCTCTTTTGCTAAACTCAATTATCACAACAATTTGCCACAAAGTATTGCTCTTTCTATTCAGGGATTACAAGCCAGTGGCGAATTATTTGGTGGCGCGGCAAAAGTCCTCAAAAAAGGAGAATCTTGGGCACCAATTATCCCAATAGACCAACCTGCCGCGACTTGCTGGTATCGTTCTGCCACTCTTGCGAACTCGGCTTATCAAACCTATCGCGGCATTGTGGGGATGTGGTTAATTGAAGATGATCAAAGCTTAAAATCTCAGCTTCCTCATAAATATGGTGTAGATGATATTCCGTTAATCTTACAAGACATGGAATTTAACGGCGACGGATTACAATTATTTAAGCAAAATCAACCGCACTTTGTCGGTAATCGTCTTCTTGTTAATGGACAAGAAGCGCCTTATCTTGACGTCCCTCGCGGCTGGGTGCGTTTGCGTTTGCTCAATGCTTCATTAGCAAGAGCCTATGATCTCCGTTTAGATAATGAACAAGACATGTTGCTCATTGCGAGAGATTTAGGTTTTTTACCTCAAGGTAAAGCGATTAATTCTCTTATTCTTGCACCAGGTGAACGTGCCGAAGTGTTAGTCAACTTAAGCGAAGGAGAAGGTGTATCGCTCATCTCTGGGGCTAAACGTGGTATTTTTGACAAAATCCAAAATGTATTTAGCTCTGGTAACGATTTTGCAGATAACTCCGTTTTAGAACTTCGACCGCAAGGTGAAATCTCAGCATTCAGTAAAAAAATGAATGAGCAATTTAATACTGATGCCACGGCTATGCTCGAAAGTAAAATCGCCCAAGAACGCACCTTTGAATTGGATGTCACGAATGGCTTAATCAACAAACAACGCTTTGACCCGCGTCGTGTTGATGTTTCGGCTAAAGTCGGCACCGTCGAACGTTGGATCATCAACAGCTCGCTACCTGTCGGCTTCACCATCCAAGGCGCTAAATTTGTTATTGAAAGCCAAGATGACGTCAACGTCGATGCGTCGGAACTAGCATGGAAAGACACGGTTTGGGTGAAAAAGAAAGTACAAATTTTGGTAAAATTTGAACAACCTTCGTCAAATACTCATCCCTTCTTATTTGGCTCATCCAATTTAATGCTGGCAGATATGGGATGCCTTGGTATAATGATCGTTCAATAAAATAATGATATAAAAAGGAATCTAACATGAAAAAAATCTCAACATTCGCTTTAATTGCGACCTTATTTTCAACTTGTACATTTGCGGCTCCAGAATCCAAAGATACCTCTAAAGAGCAAAAAAATGAATCAACAATTTATCTTTCAGTGTTTGATAGAACTCAAGAGCCATCACCTGATTTAAATAAAAAAGAAACCTCTCGTTCCAATAAAGCCGAAAAAGTATGTTGGGTAGCAATAGGCAATTTTGGTGAAAAAGCGACAGTAAGTGAAACTTTTAAAGCTCAAGCTAAAATTGAATTCTCAAGTACAATTGAAAATGCAAAAGTGGTTTCATCGCCAAATAAAAAACTCCATACCATCACTTATACCAGACCAACATTAGAAAATGGTAAATACATGATGAACTGTTGGATATTCGACCGTCGAGATCCAATCGGCAAATATGTACTGACGGTAAAAATTGGTAAACACGAATTTGAAAAACAAGTTTTCTACGTCACTGAATAGTCAAAAAAAGCTTAAAAATAACCGCACTTATCAATAAAGTATAAAAAATAAAAAAGAGAACCTGTTAATGCCTCAAAGAACTGATAAAAAAACAATCTGTTTGAATATGATTGTCAAAAATGAATCCGCTATTATCCGAGATACATTAGAGAACATTATTGCTCATGTTCCATTAGATTATTATGTCATTAGTGATACAGGATCAGATGACAACACTGCAGACATTATCAAACAATTCTTTGATAAAAAAGGTATTCCTGGCGAAATTCATCATGATGAATGGGTTAACTTTGCCCATAACCGAAACTGTGCACTACAACATGCACAAGGAAAAACAGATTACGTATTAATCTTCGATGCCGATGATCGTTTTGAAGGAAATTTTGTATTGCCTGAAGAACTGACGAGTGACCGCTATTATTTCCGCATGGCAAATAGTGTAACGGGTGCGAATGTTTATTTCCGTACGCTTATGTTTCGTAATGATGGGTCATTTTATTGGCGTGGCGTACTGCATGAATTTGTCGAACAACGTAAAAAAACCATTGTGGAGCAAAAAATCTTTGGTGATTATTATGTAATTAGTGGTCGATTTGGGGCACGTAGCAACAATCCACAAAAATATTTCCAAGATGCTCAAGTGTTAGAAAAAGCATTCTATTCACCTGAAGATGAAGATCTTAAAGATCGCTATGCGTTTTATACCGCGCAATCTTATCGTGATGCAGATATGCCAGAAAAAGCCATTGAATGGTATAGCAAACGTGCAAATCTAGGCGGCTGGTATGAGGAAGTTTATTATTCCCTTCTCCAAATAGCTCTATTAAAAATTGAATTAAATGCGCCATTAGATGAAGTACAAAATCTTTTACTCGCCGCTTATGAATATCGCCCACAACGCGCTGAAAGTCTTTATCATTTGGCACTCCAATTACGCCTTCACGATAAAATCAAGCTCGCCTATATCTATGCGAATGCGGCAGTGAGTATTCCTCTCACTAAAGATATTCTTTTTGTTAATCACTCTGTTTATGAATGGAAGGCAAAAGACGAACTTGCTGTTAGTGCATACTGGGTCGGTAACTATCAACTTTGCCATGATCTCTGCTTAGAATTATTAGCCAATCCAACTATTCCAGAACGAGATAAACAACGTTTCCAAGAAAACTTGAGATTTGCTAAAGAGCATATGTAGAAATCCTAAGATATAAATTGAAGTAATCTCTATTCAATCAGTAAATTCAATACAACTTATATACTTCACACTTCTTCTACAATCTTCCTCTAAAAATAAAAAACCCAGCCGAAGCTGGGTTTTTATCTATTTTAACGGAAAGTTAAATTACCATTGGTAACCTACACCCACAGAGCCACCTACGTCGCCTTGGGTATTTGCGTTACCTTGAAGTTTGAAGATAACTTTACCGTTGTCGCTTGAACGTGAGTAACCTACTGCTACAGCACTTTCACCTTTGAAAGTACCTGCAGAAGCTGCAACCATTGATTTACCTGGAATATAAACTTGTGGTAAACCTGCTGCTGCGTTAGCACCTGCGATACCGCCGCGTGCTTCTTTGCCTACTTTATTAATGCGGTTATTCAAGTTAGTCACATTACTACGTAATTGTGAAACGTTCACCGCATCAGTGTCTGCTGTACCCGCTTTCACGTTGTGAACTTGGTTGCCACCCATATTAACTGTTGAGTTTGGACCCACTGTCACGTTACCACCTTCTTTAACCGTTAAGCTATTAGTGGTTACGCTGTTGTGATCTACATCTTCAGTTGTTGAAACAAGGATGTCGCCACCATTTTGCTCAATTGCGATGTTTTTACCTGCTGTATAAGTAATTGTTTTACCGCTAGTAATTTTCGCTGTTGAGCTGCCACCTTTCTTAGCAACTTTGTTTCCACCATCTTTAGTTGCAACATTAAAGTTGGTTGAACCATTAGATACTAATTGACCTTGGTTGTTCACAGTAATAGTGTCGTTGTCTACATTAACAGTAACTTTATAGTTAGTTGTACCATTTGCATTAACGCTTGGTGTAACAGTGATTCCTTTGTTTGGATCAGTGCTTACGCTTGCTTGCGTATTGTTTGCGCTGATGGTGTAAACACCTTTGTTATCCTTGTTCACGACTACATTATCGCCTTGTTTAATATCAGTTACATTCGCAACTAATTTATTATTGCCGTCGATATGTAAACCGTCACCTGCATTTACATCATAACTAACTTTGCTTACACCATTTGCTTCAGCAGTAACGTTAGAGCTTGTTGCTTTACCGTTTACAAAGTTAACTTGGTTACCTGCAGTAACATTGTGTTTAACTTCGCCTGCATTATCTGCAACTTTCCAGTAAGCTGAGTTGATTGCGTTAGCTACATCTTTCGCTGTGACTAAGCCACCTTCAGTTGGAACATCGATCTTACCAGTGTTAGTTACTGGAGATAACGTTGTGGTGTTTACATCTACTTTGTAAACTTTACCATTTGCATCATCTGATACTAAGGTTACATTGCTTTGGTGACCAGAAATCACTTTAGTCGTATTAGCTTTTAATTGGCTAATATTCACTGCATCAGTTGGGTTTGTACCATTAGCAACATTATGCACTTGGTTACCGCCCATATCCACATTACCGTTAGGTTTAACAGTTAAGTTATTTGTAGTGGTATTACCTGCTGTTACATTAGATGCTGTCACATTGTTGTGAGTTACATCTTCTGTTGTTGAAACAAGGATGTCGCCATCTTTTTGTTCAATTGCGATGTTTTTACCAGCAGTATAAGTGATAGTTTTACCATTGGTAATCGTAGTTGAACCTGCACCTTTCTTAGCAACTTTATCGCCACCATCTTTGGTTGCAACAGTAAAGTTGAGGTTAGAGACTAATTTACCATTTTCAACAGTAATAGTCTTGTTATCAACATTTACATCAAGGTTCATTTTAGATGTATTACCATCTGAGTCTGGTGTAATTGTTACTGTGCCTTTCTCACTTGCAAAGTTTACAGTGTTGCCGTGTGTTACCGCATCAACTGCTTTACCATTTGCTTGTAAGTTCCAGCCTGAGTTCAATACATCACGAACTGTCGCTGCTTCTTTTTTCTCATCCTCAGAAACATTTAACACTTTGTTATCCACAACTGTTGTTGGGTTTTCAATGTGATGTTTTAAGTTAGCCACTTTACCATTTGTAATTGTGGTGTCACCAGCTTTGATTGTTGGTGCTGAGATTGTGCCAGTCGCAGTTACATTGCCAGCAGTTACGTTAGTAGTTACATTTACATTATCAACTTCTAAGTCTTTCGCTAATCCCACTGTAAGGGTATCGCCATCAACTTTAGTCATAATGTTTTTACCAGCATCAAACTTGCTCCAATCAGTATTGGTAGTTGCACCTTTAACATTCACTTTAGTACCAAGTGCAGCATCATGGCTACCCTCATTACCAACGAAGGTTAAACCATCATCCATGGTTGCAACTTCACGTTTGATCTCTTTACCAGCTGAATCTCTGAGAGGGTTACCATCTTTGTCTTTTGGTACATAAACGATACGTTGTGCACTATCTGTTTTACCATCAGCACCAACTTCCTTGTTAACAAGGGTTTCTTTACCATTATCAGTCGTAATGTTAAGAGATGCACCATCTTTACCGTCTTTACCTTTCGGTCCGGTTAAGCCGATTTGACCCACGCCGTCTTTACCAGAGATAGATACTGCATCTTTGCCGTCTTTACCGCTGATTCCAACTTTGCCGTCTAAACCGTCGTTACCATCTTTACCACCAGGAGCAGTAATGGTTACACCATCTTTACCATCTACACCATCTTTACCATTAACAACAACTTTATCTAAGTTAGTTACATTGCTGTTTAAGGCAAATTCAACTGTTGCACCAGCTACTTTCGCGCCTGTGCTATCTTCAGGATCGTTAGTTTGTTTAACAGTTAAGTTTTTGCCTGCTTCCATGTTAACAGTGTTAGTGTCTTTAATGGTTTTCGGTTCTGTAGCTGAGTCTTCAGTAATATTACCGGTAGAGTTGATATTCCAAGTTGTATCGCCTTTCGCGCCTGGAGTACCTGGTTCACCTTTATCGCCTTTGTCGCCTTTATCGCCTTTGTCGCCTTTATCGCCTTTAGCGCCGGCTTCGCCAGTGTCACCTTTTTCGCCTTTGTCGCCTTTAGCGCCGGCTTCGCCAGTGTCACCTTTATCGCCTTTGTCGCCTTTAGCGCCGGCTTCGCCAGTGTCACCTTTTTCGCCTTTGTCGCCTTTAGCGCCGGCTTCGCC
>NZ_JASOPB010000069.1:0-296 GCF_030218125.1 Haemophilus sp. UMB1048 | reverse complement strand
ACGCGGTCCATATTTGCTCCAAATATGAGGCAGGTTAAATTTCCGTGCACATTCTATGTAACATGGTTAAGGAAAACGAGATCTGACACACACTATAATGACGTCCTGTGACAAGCTTCAAAAATAGTGATCTGTCATACATTTCTGCTATGTTGTGTATGGAAGCGGAAGGTTATGTAAATGTGCTAATATTAAACATAACCATAACATTCGAGTCATCTATCTTTTCGTAGTCATAATCCTGGTCTATCAGAGAAATCATCACAACCCATTTAAATGAATTTGATAATCATTCT
>NZ_JASOPB010000068.1:0-296 GCF_030218125.1 Haemophilus sp. UMB1048 | reverse complement strand
ATTGTAGTATTTAAAATTCCTTACTCTACTTCTAATTACACTACAATCGAATGGATTTTAATTTCTTTTGTTATATTGATCTTCTTAATAATGAATTTGAAAAAGAAATTTGGTTATGGCGATACAATAATTTTTATTATTCTTATCTTTTATTATAATTTCTACATTGCTGAGTATCTTTTCTTATTATCATCCATTTTTCTGATAATCACTCACTTAATTACTCAGAACCAAAAACAATATCCTTTTATACCTTTTATATTCCTGAGCATTATTTTTTATAATTTTATATAAAA
>NZ_JASOPB010000067.1:0-300 GCF_030218125.1 Haemophilus sp. UMB1048 | reverse complement strand
AGCAAGTAATGAACAACTTTAATCTGCACACCCCAACCCGCATTCTGTTTGGTAAAGGCGCAATCGCTGGTTTACGCGAACAAATTCCTCACGATGCTCGCGTATTGATTACCTACGGCGGCGGCAGCGTGAAAAAAACCGGCGTTCTCGATCAAGTTCTGGATGCCCTGAAAGGCATGGACGTGCTGGAATTTGGCGGTATTGAACCAAACCCGGCTTATGAAACGCTGATGAACGCCGTGAAACTGGTTCGCGAACAAAAAGTGACTTTTCTGCTGGCGGTTGGCGGCGGTTCTGTAC
>NZ_JASOPB010000066.1:0-300 GCF_030218125.1 Haemophilus sp. UMB1048 | reverse complement strand
ACTCTTCTGTTGAAGTTCTGACGGAGATCAGACAACTCAGCCTCTGAATGCTCTAAACGGCTCTTAAACCCGTTTAAACGAGCTATAAGGGGCTTTCGTTCGTTCTTGTAAGGTTTTAGAGCCTTTCGTATGTAACGATTAACCTCAGCTCCTGTGTAGTGCTTAGGCACTACCTCCGGATCTCTAAATAATTTTTTCTTTTCTTCTGTTTCAATAACTCTAATTTTTTCAATTTTATTATTTTCTATTTCTAATTCGGTTTCATTTTTAATGTTTTTAATATCGCTGTAAAATTCTTTA
>NZ_JASOPB010000065.1:0-300 GCF_030218125.1 Haemophilus sp. UMB1048 | reverse complement strand
AATGCAGGATAGACAGAGCACTAGAGATTGCATGCAATCTCGTACCTATCACCTCAGTCTGCCGCTGGCTCTTTTCCAGAACTAAGAATGCGTTCTTAAAAATCCAAACTTGATACCGTTTAAATCTATTTTCACAAAAAGAGTTTTTACCCTCTCGTTTGTTTTCTGAATATATAAAATTAATTCATCCTCAAAACCTTCGTGCGGATGAAAACCAAATGTGCCAAAACTTAATCCATCAATAAGCAAAATAAGGTTTTTAAACCTGTCAGGAATCACCGCTTCACTTCTTAAAAAAAA
>NZ_JASOPB010000064.1:0-301 GCF_030218125.1 Haemophilus sp. UMB1048 | reverse complement strand
CGTTCAGCAACAATAATCTGCAACCGTTCTTTTGCAATGTTGGCTGTGTTTTTCTTCCGCGAGAGAAAGAAATCGAGTAATGCCATAATTTATCCTCCGAACAAGCGTTTGAGGAAGCCTTTCTTCTCTTCTTCAATGAAGCGGAAAGGACGTTCTTCTCCGAGCAGACGATCCACAGTATCCGCATAGGCTTTACCCGCATCTGAAACGGTATCCAGAATCACCGGCTCGCCCTGGTTCGATGCGCGCAGAACAGACTGATCTTCCGGAATCACGCCCACCAGGTTGATGCGCAGAATTT
>NZ_JASOPB010000063.1:0-305 GCF_030218125.1 Haemophilus sp. UMB1048 | reverse complement strand
AGAGCCAGTGGCGAAAATCATGGAGGCCCTCCTTTCATTCTTGCGTATCTTCGGAAAGCCGGAAGGTATCGACGAACTGCTTGTATTCCGAGCTGGAAGTTCCAAAGGATTCGAGGCCATAGAGGCCAGCGGACGAGTAAACGACCTCTCGACGCATGATCACCGAGGAGTCCTCGACTTGCTTCCGAGTGAATTTGGTGACGGACACAGCGTAGTTGATGTGATCCTTGTCATTGACCGTCGAATAGCGGGCATAAGCGCCGGTGGGATCCTTATAGGTGTCCTTCTCCGGAACGCCCGGGAAA
>NZ_JASOPB010000062.1:0-306 GCF_030218125.1 Haemophilus sp. UMB1048 | reverse complement strand
GAGCCGCAGGGCCAGCAGCGTGTGGAAGTTCAGGGCGACCTGAACAATGCGCTGACTCAACAGCAGGGTCAACTGGATAGCGCCGTTGCTAACTCCACCTTACCGACCGAACCTGCGACCGTTGCGCCGATGCGTAATGGCGCCGCGCCGCGTCAAACGACCGAACGCCAGACGGCCGCCGCGCCGCGTCCTGCCGAGCGTAAACAGGTGGTGATTGAACCGAAACCGCAAAGCAAGCCGCAGGCGACCGCCAAAGCGCCGGTTGAAACCAAACCTAAGCGCGTAGAGAGCGCGCCGGCGGCTACC
>NZ_JASOPB010000061.1:0-306 GCF_030218125.1 Haemophilus sp. UMB1048 | reverse complement strand
TAATGAGCAAAAAAGGAGTTGAAGAACTAGATGCCGGAGGGGTGTTTTTCTGGCAGATTTGTAGTGCAGTAATACTATCTTGGATAGTTCTTTTTATAAAAAGAAAAAAACTCCCATTAAACTCAAAAGCGATACTTGCTTATGCGACATGCGTTTTTGAACCATTCTTAGCGTATACTTTTACACTCTACGGACTTTATTTTATTTCAGCAGGAAGCGCATCAATTATTTTTTCACTTGAATCAGTGTTTATATTGGTGTTGTCTGTTCTTATTTGCTCAGTTAAAATTAATTCCCCGCAATATT
>NZ_JASOPB010000060.1:0-307 GCF_030218125.1 Haemophilus sp. UMB1048 | reverse complement strand
CCCACATGCTTTGCAGGGCGCGCGGTGCGTCTTCTGCAGGCGCGGTCGGCACCGTGTATTCGTTACGTTCCACGCCGATGATATTCGACACCAGCACGGTGTGATGCGCAGTCACCGCACGACCCGATTCGGTGATTACCGTCGGATGTGGCAGACCATTTTCTTCACACGCATCACCAATCGCCCAGATGATGTTGTTGGCGTATTCATTGAGGCCGTAGTTTACGGAGCAGTCAGACTGAGAACGGGTGCCTTCATAGTCCACGCCCAGACCGCCGCCGACGTCGAAGCACTGAATATTGACGCC